>DRLE01000279.1 GCA_011051475.1 Gammaproteobacteria bacterium | reverse complement strand
GTCCGCTCCCACAAGAGTCAAAATAGACAATAATTTGCGTTTATTAGCGTTCATTTGCGGAAAAAAGCTTTTTTCGCGCCTTTTGCGTTCTTCGCGGCAAAAAAAAAATCAATCCTCCCGCCGGCACTCACCCTCGATAGTCCGCCCGACCCGGGGAGCCTCTTCATCCACCGGTCGCGCCTCACCTTCCCAGGTCTGGCCCTGTTGCTGAGCTGATTGCTGGAAGCTGCCATAACCCACCACCGTGGCCTTGCTCATTAAAAAGCGGATAATGGCCTTACGCGTGGCGGGAATCAGGCAGAGGAAGCCGATGGTATCGGTAATAAAACCCGGGGTAATCAGCAGCACACCGGCCACGGCCAGGGCCACGCCTTCCATCATTTCCATGGCCGGGATCTGACCCTGCGCCATATTGCGCTGCGCCCGCTGCAGGGTGCTCATACCCTGAAAACGCAGCAGATTAACCCCGACCACCGCGGTAAAGATAACCAGCAGCACGGTCCACAGGGCGCCGATCTGCTCGCCGACCACGATGATGACATACAGCTCAACTAAAGGAATAAGGATAAATAACAGTGGCCAGCCTCTGATCATAATTTTCTCTCTGGAATCAACTCTCTTCTAGGTGCGTAGCCTGGCTACGGCAGGTGTTAGCGACAGGTATCAGCAAGGGGCGTTTTATGGTTCTTTTCAGTCCCCTGAAACATTACAGGTACTTCTTTGCTATATTACAGACACACAAATACCGGCTTCGTTGCAGTGGAATTCGCAGTTTTTTTGAACCCGAACGCACAAGCCTGTCTAAATAAGTTCATTACAACACAGATTAGCCGCGCCATGACAAAAATAATAAAACCCCTGCATACCTTTCTGGCCTCCCTGGTACTGCTTTTATCCTTCAGCCAGCCACTGCTGGCCGAGGAAAGTTTTAATCTGCTCGACAGTCTGGGCGGTTCACAGGATGACATTCTCGACCCGGATGAAGCCTTTCAGGTCAGCTACGACTCAAAGCCCGGCCGGTTTCACGTTGACTGGGTGATTGCGGAAGGTCATTACCTCTACAAGGAAAAGATCAGTATCACGACGGATGACAGCGAGATTATTCCCGGTGCGCTCATCGTTCCCGGCGGCGAAGCCAAGGACGACCCCATCTTCAAGAAAACACTCTATGTTTTTCACCACGAGGCAAAAGCGACTTTGCCGTATCAATATACCGGTAATGGGGACAAAGATGTCACTTTCAAGGTGAAGTACCAGGGTTGCTCGGAGATTTCAGGCATCTGCTACCCGCCCCAGACCAAACGTTTTACCGTGAAAATTGCGCCGATGTCGGCAGCACAGGCCGCAGCCGCTGCTGCCACGACGGCTGCAGGCAGCGCCACACCGCAGGCCGCTGTCAGCAATGAGGGCACCGTTTCCGAACAGGATGAAATCGCCAACGCCCTGCGCAGCGGCAATACCTGGCTGACCCTGCTGGTCTTCTTCGGCGCCGGTCTGCTGCTGGCCTTTACCCCCTGCGTGTTCCCGATGATTCCCATTCTCTCCGGCATTATAGTCGGCCAGGGCGAAGACCTGTCCACGCGCAAGGCATTTTCCCTGTCGCTGGTCTATGTGCTGGCGATGGCGCTGACCTATACCGTGGTCGGTATTCTGGTCGGCCTTTCCGGCGAAAACATCCAGGCCTGGTTCCAGAACCCGTGGATTATCGGCAGCTTTGCCGCCATTTTCGTCGCTCTGTCCTTTTCCATGTTCGGCTTCTACGAGCTGCAGATGCCGGCGTCCATACAAAGCAAACTGACGGCCATCAGCAACAGTCAGCAGGGCGGAAACCTTGCCGGTGTCGCCATTATGGGCCTGCTTTCCGCCCTCATTGTCGGCCCCTGTGTTACCGCGCCGCTGGTCGGCGCCCTGATCTATATTGCCGAAACCGGTGATGCCGTGCTTGGCGGCATGGCGCTGTTCTCGCTGAGCATGGGCATGGGCGCACCGCTGCTGGTTATCGGCACCTCCGCCGGCAAGCTGCTGCCTCGCGCCGGCGCCTGGATGGATGCGGTCAAGGCTTTCTTCGGCGTCCTCCTGCTGGGCCTGGCTATCTGGCTGCTGGAAAGGGTCGCCCCCGCGGCGCTGACCATGTTCCTCTGGGCCATGCTGATTATCGTTTCCGCCGTCTATATGGGCGCCACCAGCGGCCTGCCGGATAATGCCGGCGGCTGGCGCAAGCTATGGAAGGGCGTGGGCACGGTATTGCTGGTATACGGCATTATTATCCTGATCGGCCTGTCCGCCGGTAACCGTAATGTATTCCAGCCCCTCAAGGGCCTGTCCGCCGGTGGCAGCGCGGCCGTGGCAGAAGCCGCACACCTGCAGTTCAGGCAGATCAAGGGCGTCGAAGGCCTCAATGCCGCCCTGCGTGACGCCAAAGCCGCCGGCAAACCGGTGATGCTGGATTTCTATGCCGACTGGTGCGTATCCTGCAAGGAAATGGAAATGATCACCTTTGCCGACCCGGCGGTACAGAAAGCCCTGGAAGGCGTGATTCTGCTACAGGCGGATGTAACCCCCAATGATGAAAAAGACACCGAGCTGTACAAACACTTCGGTATTATCGGGCCACCGTCAATCATGTTCTTCGGTGCCGACGGCATCGAACGCAAAAACTACCGTGTCGTCGGTTTTATGCCGGCAAAAGACTTCAGCGAACACGTCAGAAAAGCGCTGCGCCAGTAAAGGGGACGGCTCGCTTTCGTCCGTGCCCTGCAACAAGATAAAACCTGTCCTATACTCGTAAAATGGGAGGTAAAGAACATACTTACCCGTGTTTTTATTTTCACTAACAGAGAGAGATTATGAACAAGATATTACTGGCAAGCGCCTTGACCACTTCACTCATTATGGCCGGCTGCAGCAGTTCTTCCGATACCGCACAGGACATTGTAGATAACAGCACGGTTAAAGTCAGCGGGTCGATCACAGACTCCTCCGCCAGCCCCGAAGTCCCCCTGTCTGGCGTCACGGTTGCCGCCAAATACGGCAATGCCTCACTCAATCCAGATCCAGTCACAACTGACGCCAGCGGCAATTACTCAACAACCGTACTGAAAGGCACCGACTTTTACCTGAGCGCCAGTAAGACCGATTACATCACCCTCAACTCAGCCATTAAAAACCTTTCAGCGGATGACACCGGTAATGATGTCGGTCTGGTATTGACAACAGCTGCTGAAGATATGCTGACGGCATCGTTTGGCACCACAACTTTAATGACAGATGCCGCCTGGTTAGTCATTGATGTTGTCGATGCCAATGGTAATACAGTAACACCACTGCCAGCTATAACCCCCACACCCAGCCCGAACGAGATTGGAAGCCCCGTCCCCGATGCACCGGCTTATATTGCCAAATACAGCAATCCTGGCAGTGTAACCGTTACCGTTAACGGCGTCAGCCAGACCGGCACACTGGTCAATGGTGAAGTTCTTTTTATGGAATTCGAACAATAAACACTTTCACTACTACCAGAATAAAAAAGCGGGGCTAGCCCCGCTTTTTTATTGCCGCAAAAGTTTTTCGGAAAAGGGCTCGACTTTTGCGCAGAAACTTGACCTGCATCAAGTAAATATAAATTCCCCTGTACTCCCTCCGATCGCTCATGTCATTATTTATCCGTAACATACAAGAGAGGATAGTGAAATGAAAAAAATTATATATTTATGCGCATATCTTTTAGCGGGAGCAGGTCTGGCAGCCTGTTCCAGCTCAGGTGATGGTGACGGCGGTGGTTCGGGCGGTGCGACACTGACAACCAGCGACCTTACCGGCACCTGGAGCGGATGCGAAAATGAGTCGGGCGGCTCTGTTGACATCGGTGTTACCATAGACAGCAGCTCCATTACCGTGGCATTCGAGGCATATGATGCGGCCGACTGCACGGGCAATATAATTGATAGTGGTAGCGAAACGCTGAGTTATACGCTCGGCGGTTCCTGCACACTCGATGGCACGGTTGCCGGCATTACATCCGGCACAGAACTGGATACTACCGTAGTAACATCTACAGTCGGCAATACACCAGGTGACAAAACATATGACTGTATTACCGTGTCCGGTAATAATCTTTATGTCTCTGATGACGAGGCCGACCCGGCCAAAGACGCTTCCGCACCGGACAAACGCCCGACAAGGCTGATTACCACGCCTTTTGTAAAACAGTAAGAACCGTCACGGCGTAAAGCTGTCTACAGGGTTTCCATGCAACGCATGGAAACCCTTTTTAATGCTTTGCTGTAAAATGCCTTACCCGCTACCCCAACGAAAATCTTTTTCCATGAAGAAAGCCCTGATTATTCTTGTTATTGCCGCCCTTGCCGCCACCGGGGGCTTTGCCGTGCGCAGCTACCTGAACCAGCAGGCGGATGCCAACAATCCGGCGCTGGGGCAGATACGCCCCGAATTCGCCGCACCGGATATCAACGGTGAATACCAGAACATTAAACAGTATGACGGCAAGCTGGTGCTGCTGAATTTCTGGGCCACCTGGTGCCCGCCCTGCAAGCATGAAATCCCCGCTTTTATCGCGCTGCAAAATGAATACGGCAGCCAGGGTTTCCAGATTGTCGGCCTGGCCATCGATGATGAAGACGCAGTCGCCGGGTTTATCGAGGAAATCGGCATGAACTACCCCACCATGGTGGTACAGCAGGCCGGTATCGAACTGGCCAGACGCTACGGCAATGACCAGGGTGTCCTGCCCTACAGCGTGCTGATCGACCGTGACGGCAGGATTGTCTATACCATTAGCGGCGAACTGAGCAAAAAACGGGCCAGGGAGCTGCTGTCGGCACACGGCATTAAACTGTAGGCGGCATCGTCATTCAACGAATTTCGCGGCAAATTCGCCGAAATTTATGGACATTTCCACTTTTTTTATGCACAATTACCTGCAAATAATAACAATATCCGGAATGACCGCAAGAGTGGTCAAATAATCACTGTAATGCCTGATCTGCTCGTCATCAATGGCCCCAACCTGAACCTGCTAGGCACGCGCGAGCCTGACCACTATGGTACCGACACGCTCGAGCATATTAACAGCCGGCTGTCTCAAATCGCCTCGGATAACGGCCTTGAGCTGAAAAGCGTGCAAAGCAATGCCGAAGCTGAATTAATCGAGCACATTCATCAGGCCGGCAAGGACGGCGTGCGTTTTATTCTGATCAATCCCGCCGCCTTTACCCATACCAGCGTCGCCCTGCGCGATGCCCTGAGCGGCGTGGCGATTCCGTTTATTGAAATACATTTATCGAATGTTCACGCCCGTGAAAGTTTCCGTGAACATTCCTATTTTTCCGACATTGCCGCCGGCGTTATCTCAGGGCTTGGCGCCCAGGGTTACGAACTGGCGCTGCAGGCGGCAATAAAACAGTTACAAAGTTAAATTACAATGGGCTTTGGCCCCAAAGGTTTTTTCCTATGGATATTCGCAAAGTAAAAAAATTGATTGAACTGCTGGAAGAATCCGGCATTGCAGAAATTGAAATCAACGAAGGTGAAGAGTCGGTTCGCATTTCCCGCTACTCTACTTCTGCACCTGCGCCGGTACAGCAGTTTGCCGCCCCGGCGCCCGCTGCTCCCGCACCGGCGCCGGCGGCTGCGCCGGCCGCTTCAGCTGAAACCGAGGCAGAAGAATGCGCCATCTCCGGCCACACCATTAATGCGCCCATGGTCGGCACTTTCTATACCGCGCCTTCCCCCGGCGCGCCGGATTTCGTCAAGGTTGGTGACAAGGTCAACGAAGGCGACACCGTCTGCATTATCGAAGCCATGAAAATTCTTAACCAGATCGAGGCAGACAAGGCCGGCGTGGTAAAAGCCATTCTGGTTGAGAATGCACAACCGGTCGAGTTCGGCCAGCCACTGATTGTTATCGAGTAGGCAGCGCTATGTTATCGAAAGTAGTTATCGCCAACCGCGGCGAAATCGCGCTTCGCATATTGCGCGCCTGCCGTGAACTGGGTATCAAGACGGTTGCCGTCCATTCCGAGGCCGACCGCGATCTGAAGCATGTGCGTCTGGCCGACGAATCCGTCTGCATCGGCCCTGCCCCTTCCGACCAGAGTTACCTGAATGTACCGGCCATTATCAGCGCCGCCGAAGTAACCGACGCCGTGGCCATTCACCCCGGTTACGGTTTCCTTTCGGAAAACGCCGATTTTGCCGAGCGTGTAGAAGACAGCGGCTTTATCTTTATCGGCCCCAAGCCCGAGTCCATCCGCACCATGGGCGACAAGGTCGCCGCCATCGAGGCCATGAAAGAAGCCGGTGTTCCCTGTGTGCCCGGTTCCGACGGCCCGTTGGGTGACGACCCTGAAACCAACGCAAAGCTGGCGAAAAAAATCGGCTACCCGATTATTATCAAGGCCGCCGGTGGCGGTGGCGGCCGCGGCATGCGCGTGGTGCATACCGAAGCCACATTGCAGAACTCCATTGCCTTGACCAAGCAGGAAGCCGGCACCTTTTTCGGCAACAGCATGGTGTATATGGAAAAATACCTGGAGCACCCGCGCCACGTGGAAATTCAGGTACTCTCCGACGGCCAGGGCAATGCCATTCACCTCGGTGAGCGCGACTGCTCCATGCAGCGCCGTAACCAGAAGGTGGTGGAAGAGGCACCCGCCCCCGGCATTACCGAGGAACAGCGACAGCGCATCGGCCAGCGTTGTGTCGACGCCTGCGTCAAGATGAACTACCGCGGCGCCGGCACCTTCGAGTTTCTTTACGAAGATGGCGAATTCTACTTTATTGAAATGAACACCCGCGTACAGGTGGAGCACCCGGTAACCGAAATGATTACCGGTGTCGACATTATCAAGGAACAGCTCTATATCGCCTCCGGCGAGCCGCTGCGTTACCAGCAGAGTGATATCGTTATTCGCGGCCACGCCATCGAGTGCCGTCTCAATGCCGAGCACGCGAAAACCTTTATGCCATCACCCGGCAAAATCGACCGCTACCATCCCCCCGGCGGTCCCGGCATCCGTATCGACACCCATATCTACGGCGGCTACACCGTGCCCCCGCATTATGACTCCATGATCGGCAAACTGATCGCCTACGGCAACGACCGCGAAGTCGCCATCGCCCGCATGCTCGGCGCACTGGACGAAATCAGCATTACCGGCATCGAAACCAATATCGAGCTGCACAAGGAAATCATCGGCGACCCGAACTTCCAGGCCGGTGGCACGAATATTCATTATCTGGAGAAAAAACTGGGCCTTTAGTCTTTAGCCCGGAGGGCTAAAGACAGTGAATAACTAATAGTGAATAGTGAATAGTTAAAAGCGGGAAAAACTTCGTTTTTCTTTTTTCGGCGTTTTAAAATTCACTATTCACTATTCACTATTCACTATTCACTATTCACTGCGCGCGTTACCACCGCGCGCCCGGCTACCGCCGCACTACATCATACCCACGCCCCCCAAGTAAGCGCACAATACCCTGCGCGCCCAGCAGGTGCCCCGCCCCCACCACGACAAAATAACTGC
>DRLE01000278.1 GCA_011051475.1 Gammaproteobacteria bacterium | reverse complement strand
TTTTCCGGACAGGGCTCGCAGTATATTAATATGGGTCGCGAGCTTTACGAAAATGAGGCCTTTTTCCGCGACACTATCGATCGCTGTGCCAGCCTGCTGCATAGCGAACTTGAGCTGGATATACGCGACATTCTCTATCCCGCGGTGGGCCAGGAGCAGGCCGCTGCGGACCAGCTGAAACAGACTGCGCTCACCCAGCCCGCTTTGTTCGTGGTGGAGTATGCCCTGGCCAGATTGCTGATGCACTGGGGCATCATACCGGTGGCGATGGTGGGGCACAGTATCGGTGAATACGTGGCGGCCTGCATTGCCGACGTGTTCTCAGTCGAAGATGCGCTCAGGCTGGTCGCCCTGCGTGGCCGCCTGATGCAGGGGCTGCCGGCGGGCGCCATGCTGTCCGTGGGCATGCATGAAGCGGATATCGAAGCCATATTGCCTGAAGAGCTGTCGCTGGCGGCACTCAACGCGCCCGCGTCCAGCGTGGTATCGGGTCCGACAGAGGCCATTAACGCCTTTCGTCGCAGGCTGGAAGAGTCCGGTATATCGGAGCGCGTATTGCACACCTCCCATGCGTTCCACTCCGGCATGATGGATCCCATCCTCGATGAATTCACCGCCGCCGTCGCCGACATAGAGCTGCATGCGCCAACTATCCCATACATTTCAAATGTCACCGGCGACTGGATCAGCGAGCAACAGGTCTGCGACCCGGCCTACTGGTCGCAGCATTTGCGCCAGGCGGTTCGCTTCGCCGATGGCGTGCGTCTGCTGGTGGAAACCAGCAACCAGACTTTGCTGGAAGTTGGCCCGGGCAATACCCTGAGCGCCCTGGCACGCCAGACCATCGGACCGGTAACCGGCGCGCTGGTACTGAACACCATGCATCATCCAACCGACTCGCAACCGGCGCAGGCCTATCTGTTGAATGCGCTCGGGCGCCTGTGGGCCTCGGGGGTGAAAATCGACTGGGCGTCATACTATGCGGATGAGCAACGTCGTCGCGTATCCCTGCCCACGTATCCTTTCGAGCGTCAACGTTACTGGGTTACCGATGGTCGCGAGCTCAAGGACGTAAGCCTGCAATCGGACAAAGCAAAAATGCTGGAACAGCAGTATATCAATGTAGAAACCAGCGTATTCCATCCGAGGCCGGAGCTCCAGGGAAGTTACTGTGGTCCGTCGAACGAGTTGGAGTGGCGTATCGTGTCTATCTGGCAGGATCTGTTCGGCATCGAAAAAGTCGGTGTTTACGATAACTTCTTCGACCTTGGCGGCGACTCCATGCTGGCCATACAATTGGCCGCTCGGCTACAGGAACATTTCGAAGTGGCACTGCAGTTTGGTGAGGTATTCGAATCGCCAACGGTGGCCGAACAGGCGGTGCGTATCGCGGAAATTACCGAGGCGGGTGACGCGGCCGTGACCCGTGTCAGTAACCCGATCGTCAGGATACAGCCTAAAGGTGATCGGCCGATCTTTTTCTGTGTGCATCCGGCGGGCGGCATTGTGCATTGTTATACGGAACTGGCCCGTTATCTGGGCAAGGACCAGCCATTTTACGCGCTACAGCATCCGGGCATGGACGGACCTTACGAGCCTTATATCGAATTCGACATCACCGCCGAATACTATGTTAAGGCGCTGCGCGCAGTACAACCGGAAGGCCCCTATTACCTGGGTGGCTGGTCATTCGGTGGCACCCTGGCCTTCGAAATGGCGCAGCAGCTGCAGCGCCAGGGTGAAGAAGTCGCTTTCCTGGTGATGATCGACAGTCCCGGCCCGGACTTCATCAACGGCGAGTGCCGGCGACCGGCGTTCGACGACACCGGTATATTCACCTTCCTGTCAAAAGGTGTCAGCGGCATTTTCCAGAACAAGCTGGAACTTAATCACAGTGAGTTTCATCAATTGAGCGAAGCTGAAAAGTTTGACTATATCCTGCAAAACGCCGGTGATATCAACGATGCTAAATCACTCGAGGCCGGCCGCGAGCAGCTTGGTCGGGTGATCGAGATGTTCAAGGTATCCGACTATGCAGAGCGCCATTACGAATCGAGTATTTATCACGGCAAGATCACCATGTTACGAGTGCAGAACATCGATGACTACGAATATACCGGTTACAAGGAACATCCGGAATTAAGTAATCCAACATTCGGCTGGGACAAGCTGTCGAGCCATGAAGTGGATGTCCATTTTGTTCCCGGTACACACATGACCATGGTCGCTAAACCCCATGTACAAGAACTGGCCAAAACACTGAGACGTTGTCTGGATAGTGCGTTCTTGGAGCAGAGTGTGCTGCAGCTGGAACAGGCCTGAGCCGGTGTGTGTTTATAACAGGAACATCATTTTGAATGAGGAAACGTCAATGCAAAAAGCGGACAAGCTGACCAGTTATAAAGTCGTCGTCAACCATGAAGAACAATATTCCATATGGCCCAGCCATAAGGATAATGCACCGGGCTGGCGAGACGTGGGTAAACAGGGCAGTAAGGAGGAATGCTTGGCGTTTATTGAACAAACCTGGACCGACATGCGACCGCTGAGTATCAGGAAGTCTATGCAGCCCGGTAATTGAAAAAGAATTGAAGGAGGACAAAATATGCCAAGTGCAGAAAAAAATCGCTGGATCGCTGACGTCAACAGCGATGATGGCATAAAATACCGTTTATTTTGTTTTCCCTATGCGGGTGCAGGCGCTACAGTTTATCGACCATGGAAAATGCGGCTGTTACCGGACATCGATGTGTGTCCGGTGCAGCTGCCTGGCCGTGAAAACAGAATGGCGGAACAGCCGATCGTCGATATCCGGCAAATGATCCCGGAGCTGGTGATAGCGATCAAGCCTTACCTGGACAGACCATTTGCATTCTTCGGTCACTGTATCGGCGCACTGATCGCCTATGAACTGGCTGGCGAGCTGCAAAGGCGGGGTCTGCCTCAGCCGGATCATGTCTATGCCTCGGCGTTCCGCGCGCCGGATTATGATAATCCGAACAAAATTCTTCATGCCCTTTCCGAGGAGGAATTTAAGCAGGAGTTGAAAGGCTATGGCGGCATTTCCAGTGTCATCCTGGAAAATGACGAAGTCATGGGCAAACTGATGCCGCTGTTCCGCGCGGACTTTGCCTTGCATGAAAATTACCAGGCCACCGATTTACCGGAACTACAATGCCCCATATCCGTATTCGGTGGCACAGACGATCATATTGTACAGCAGGAACACATGACAGGCTGGGCCGACAAAACCAGCGCGCTGGTCACCACTAAAATGTTTCCAGGCGGCCATTTCTTTATTAACAATAATAGAGAGAATATCCTGGAAACTATTCGCGAAAACGTAAATACAAAGGGTTATCCCCCGGCTCTGCCGGGGAGACAGTAAAAGTTTGACAGATCCGGGAGTCCATCGGAAAAACTCCAAGTCGTGAGCCGCCAAGCTAACGACATAGGAGGAATCCGATGGACGAATGTAAGAGTCTCAGCCACAGCCGGTGGGAGTGTAAGTATCATGTGGTATTCATACCGAAATGCCGTAGAAAGATGCTGTACTTACAGCTAAGGCGCCATTTGGGAGAGGTGTTTCGTCGATTGGCGGAGCGGAAAGAGAGCCATATAGAGGAAGGCCATCTACTGGTGGATCATGTGCATATGCTGATCAGTATTCCGCCCAAGTACGCGGGTAACCGTTCACACCCCCACCCCGGCCGATCGTGAATCAGGGCGTCGGAGCAGGCAATCGGTTACTCAACGGCAACTGAAGCGTGACCTCGCCACGCAGAAGGCCTTCGGCGCAGATCTCGCGCAACACCGCACTGGTGTTGATCCCAAGCCGCAGGCAAGTC
>DRLE01000277.1 GCA_011051475.1 Gammaproteobacteria bacterium | reverse complement strand
CTGCACCCGGTTACCCGCACCATGGCGCGCATCGAAAGCCTGTTCTCACGCCTGGGCTTTACGGTCGAGCAGGGGCCTGAAATCGAGGATGATTTTCATAACTTCGAGGCGCTGAACATTCCCTCGCACCACCCGGCGCGTGCCATGCACGATACCTTTTATTTCGACAGCAATACCCTGCTGCGTACCCACACCTCGCCGGTGCAGGTGCGCCATATGGAAAAAAACCAGCCGCCGCTGCGCATTATCGCGCCGGGCCGCGTTTACCGCTGTGACTCCGACCTGACCCACACGCCCATGTTTCACCAGGTCGAAGGCCTGCTGGTTGACGAGAATGTCAGTTTTGCCGACCTTATGGGTACGCTGGCCGATTTTCTCAAACAGTTCTTTGAAAATGACGAGCTCAAAACCCGCTTTCGTCCTTCCTATTTCCCCTTTACCGAACCGTCCTCGGAAGTGGATATACAGTGCGTGATGTGCGAAGGCGAGGGCTGTCGCGTCTGTGGTCATACCGGCTGGCTGGAAGTGCTGGGCTGCGGCATCGTACATCCGAAGGTGTTCGAGTCCGCCGGCATCGATACCGAAAAATACACCGGCTATGCCTTTGGCATGGGCGTCGAGCGTCTGGCCATGCTGCGCTACGGCGTCAACGACCTGCGCCTGTTCTTTGAAAACGATCTTAAGTTTCTGTCGCAGTTTGGCCTGTCGCAGTCAGCCCAGTCGAAGTCTGCGGGGTAGGTATTATGAAATTCAGTGAGCAATGGTTAAGAACCTGGGTTGACCCCGATATCAGCACCGAGGAAATGTGCGAGCAGCTGACCATGGCAGGTCTTGAGGTCGACAGCGTTGAGCCGGCCGCGGCGCCGTTCAGCGATGTGGTGGTAGCGCGTGTCGAGTCCCTGGAAAAACATCCCGATGCCGACAAGCTCAATGTCTGTCAGGTGAATGACGGTCATGAAACCAAACAGATCGTCTGCGGCGCGGCCAATGTGCGTGAGGGCCTGATGGTGGCGCTGGCAAAGGTCGGCGCGGTACTGCCGGCGGAAGGCGGCAAGACCTGGAAGATCAAGCCGGCCAAACTGCGCGGCGTCGAGTCCTTCGGCATGCTGTGCTCGGAAAAAGAGCTGGGCATGGCCGACAGCGCCGATGGTCTGCTGGAACTGCCCGAAGGTGCGCTGCTCGGGGAAAGCCTGCGCGACTACCTTCAGCTTGACGATACCATTATCGAGCTGGACCTGACCCCCAACCGTGGTGACTGCCTGAGCATTAACGGCATTGCCCGTGAACTGGCGGTGCTCAACCGCTGTGATATCAAGGAACCGCTGTGGAAACCCTACAAGCTGGCGATCGATGACGAGTTTCCGGTTGAAATCGAAGCCACCGACGGCTGTTCACATTATGCCGGACGCATTATCCGTGGCGTGAACGTTAAGGCGGAAACGCCATTATGGATGCTCGAACGCCTGCGCCGCAGCGGCATTCGTGGCTTGAGCCCGGTGGTGGATATCACCAACTATGTCATGCTCGAGCTGGGTCAGCCCATGCATGCCTTCGATCTGGCGAAACTGGACGGTAAAATCACTGTGCGCTATGCCAGAGAAGGCGAGAAAACCACGCTTCTTGACGGTAAAGAGCTCGAACTTCGTGAAAATACCCTGGTCATTGCCGATAATACAAAGGTTCTGGCGCTGGCCGGCATAATGGGCGGAGAAGACTCCGCGGTCAGCGATGACACCGTGGATATTTTCCTGGAAAGCGCCTTTTTCAGGCCTGAAGCCATTGCCGGCAAGGCGCGCAGCTATGGCCTGCACACCGATTCCTCGCACCGTTTCGAGCGTGGTGTCGACACCCAGCTGCAGGTGCATGCCATCGAGCGTGCCACCGAGCTGATTCGCGAAATCTGCGGTGGCGAGGTCGGTCCGGTCATCGAAACCACCACGGAAGCGCATAATGCGGAACAACTGCCGATCGAGCTGCGCCTGGAGCGCATCGAGCGCGTACTGGGTATCCAGCTGCCGGCCGACGAGGTGACCGATATTCTCAAGCGTCTGGGTATGGAAGCCAAGGTCTTTACCGACTGCTGGCTGGTAAAATCACCCAGTTTCCGCTTCGATATCAATATCGAGGCCGACCTGCTCGAAGAGATAGTCCGTATTTTCGGCTACAACAATATTCCCCGTACCCGGCCCAGCTATCATGCGGTTATTCAGGCCCAGCCGGAGGCGCAGAACAGCCTTAACGAGCTGAAAAACGTTCTCGTGGATCGGGGTTATTACGAGGCCATCAGCTACAGCTTTGTCGATCCTCGCTGGCAGCAGGTGCTCGACCCCGAGGCCGAAACCATTGCCCTGGCCAATCCGCTTTCCTCGGAAATGTCGGTTATGCGCACCACGCTGTGGACCGGGCTGCTCAATGCCCTGCGCCATAATGTAAACCGTCAGCAGAATCGCGTGCGTCTGTTTGAAACCGGCCTCTGCTTTCGCCCCGGTGGTAGCAGTGATGGAGAGCAGGCAGAAGTGGCCAATATTGCACAGGATCCCATGTTTGCGGCGGTGATCTGTGGCGAGATCTATCCCGAGCAATGGGCCGCGAAACCGCGCAAGGTCGACTTTTTCGACCTCAAGGCCGATCTGGAGGCGCTGCTGGCCTTCTCTGCGCAACGAACCACCTTTGAAGCGGCGGAGCACCCGGCGCTGCATCCGGGCCAGAGCGCCTGTATCCGCCAGAATGGCGAGATTGTCGGCTGGGCAGGGGCACTGCACCCGCAGGTACAGAAAGCGCTGGACATCGACCCCAGAGTCTTTGTTTTTGAAATAAAGCAGTCGGCCATCGCCTGCAGCGCCATACCGGCCTTTAAACCGCTGTCGCGTTATCCGGAAGTGCGTCGCGACCTGGCGATAATTGTTGATGAAAACGTCCCGGTTGGCGAAATATTGTCTACAATTGAGCAGGTATCCGGTGATTTGGTCAAGGAAACCCAATTATTTGATATTTATCAGGGAAAAGGCGTCGAGGAAGGCCGAAAAAGTATCGCTTTCGGCTTGATTTTACAGGATTTTTCCCGCACTCTTACGGATAGCGATGTGGATGCGGAAATTGAAAACATCGTATCCGCACTAAAACAACAATTTGCTGCTACACTTCGGGAGTAGGTATGGCATTGACGAAAGCCGATATGGCAGAAAGTTTATACGAAGAACTGGGCCTGAATAAGCGCGAGGCCAAAGAGCTGGTTGAACTGTTTTTTGAAGAAGTTCGCTCGGCGCTGGGTGATGCGCATCATGTAAAGCTCTCCGGTTTTGGTAACTTCATTTTACGCAATAAAACCGAGCGTCCCGGCAGAAACCCTAAAACCGGTGAGGAAATACCCATTTCCGCCCGTCGTGTTGTCACCTTCAGACCTGGACAGAAACTGAAGCAGCGAGTAGAAGCCTATGCTGGAAGCCAGCAACAATAACGAATTACCCGTCATTCCCGGCAAACGCTATTTCACCATTGGTGAAGTCAGCGAGCTGTGTGGCGTCAAATCGCATGTCCTGCGCTACTGGGAACAGGAGTTCTCCCAGCTCAAGCCGGTCAAGCGTCGCGGCAACCGCCGCTACTACCAGCGTCACGACGTTATTCTTATCCGTCAGATCCGCAGCCTGCTTTACGATCAGGGCTACACCATTGGCGGTGCCCGGCAGAAACTCACCGGCGAGGAAGTGGCCGACGATAACTCGCAGAGCCAGCAGATAATCCGCCAGATGCGCGATGAGCTGGAAGACCTGTTGCATATGCTGAAATAGGTTTATATCCGAATACAGTAAAACCGGCCCCTGTTGTTGAGGTGGGCCGGTTTTTTTATGCCTGTAAATTATAGCGTTTGTGTATATTCAAACCACCCGGTTGTCGGAGCGGGCAATTCCGCGAACATGAACCCTGAATAACAAAAAAGCATCGATATACGCAAAGGATAGTTCCACAATTTCCTTATTTCGTGTAATCTACGCACCTCTTATCGGGGCGTAGCGCAGTCTGGTAGCGCACTACACTGGGGGTGTAGTGGTCACAGGTTCAAATCCTGTCGTCCCGACCAGTTAAGGAACCTCTGAAAAACTCGTGAAATCGCATCTTATGTACAGCTTATGCGATAACGGCGTTAAAGTTCTTGCAAATAGCCAGCTATTCGCTGCAAACTTTGCCTTGTTCTCACACAAGCTGTACATAATCTGCTTCATTCAGAGTTATTCAGAGGTTCCGTAAAAAAACAGCCTCGTTCTTCGAGGCTGTTTTTTTAACTGGCCTGGAAGGTTTGTTCGCATGCTTTTTGTCAGGTTCATAAAAAAGGCAGGAAGCCTTTTTTAACGGCCGGTTTACGGCCGGCCCGAAGGGTAAAATACATGGATGTATTTTATAAATCCTGTCGTCCCGACCATTTTTCTCTTATCTCGGCCCTTCTTTTTTCGGCCAGCTTTTCGCGCGCTCCCTGATCATATTGCATAAATGTCACCATCGTGTATGGTTTTGACTATGGCAGATATCCTCGAATTCAAAAGAAAAACACCCGCACAGAAGCACAAGGGAAAAAGCCTGTGCCGTAGCGGGTTTCATAAATGGAAAATTCTCACCGAAAAAAAATTTGATGTGAAACAGGGCCGTCTGGTCACCGTGTTTCAATGCAGTCGTTGCGGGAAAACAAAAACGACAGCGTTGTAGTAAATAATCAGAGATTCCCTGGTAGGCGATGTCAGCAGTATGGGCCGGATAAGATTTACATCGTAGCTACCTGAAATATACAAGCCTGCTGGCGTTTTTTTTCAGATTTTCAGGGCAGGTGAGCATTTGTCATTTTTCTCAATGACTTTACCGATAGGCGGAAATCATGTATTTTCGTATCAGGTGAGTGAAATGTAGCACCTGTCGAATTTGTCATTTGATTAGCGAGGCGCCAAGCATCGAAGCCTCTTTAATCGAAGCGGAAAATCGAAACCCAGAAGTCGAAGTCCAAAAGTCGAAGCAAAGGGACCACTGCTATGATTACACCGACTATCTACGAATCCGGCCGTCTGGTTGTTGCCTGTCTGTCAGGTGTGGTAACCATGCGTGAAATCGAGTCCTATTTTTACTGGCTGGTCGATAATTTCGATACAAGGATCAGTCCCGGCTTTTCGCAGCTGATCTATGCAGACAATCTGCAGACGATTGATGTTGCGCTTAAGGATTTTCATCGGCTTTCCCAGTTGAACGCTACCGTCGGTCGCAAGCGCGGCAGCTTCGATTCGGCCATTGTCGTGCCGGATATCCGCTATTACTGGATGGCAAAGCTGCATAAAACCCTGTCCAGGAATGCCGATATCAACACACGTATTTTCAGGGATATCGATGAGGCCTTCCACTGGCTCGGCTATAGAAATCCACTCGAAGTTCCGATTGCCAGCTCGGTGAATGAGTAACGGTTTCCCCGATGTTTTGTGGTATTCTTCGGCACAGACATTTCTATATATACACCTGAATTTCTATGAAAGACCCTGATCAGAAACAGCCTGCAATGCAGGATAAAACCGTTTATCTTAAAGATTATCAAGCGCCGGATTTTTTTATTGAAACCGTCGATCTTACCTTCGAGCTGGAAGAGGACAAAACCCGTGTTCGCTCACAGATGAGCATTAAAAAAAATCCGCAGTCGACAGCGAGCTCGCTCGAACTTATGGGTGAAAACCTGGAGCTGGGAGAAATATTTATCAATGATCAGCCTTTGCAGTGCGAAGACTATGCGGTCAGTGATACCGGTTTGAGCATTTTTAAGGTACCGGATGCGTTTGAGCTGGAAATCGAAACCTTTATCAAACCCCAGGAAAACTTTTCCCTGGAAGGTCTGTACAAGTCCAGTGGTAATTACTGCACCCAGTGCGAGGCCGAGGGCTTTCGCAAGATTACTTATTTTCCCGACCGCCCCGATGTGATGGCGCTGTTCAGCACCACCATTATTGCGGAAAAGGCAAAATATCCTGTGCTGCTCTCCAACGGCAACCCGGAGGCCTCGGGTGAATACGATGATGGTTATCACTGGGCCACCTGGACCGACCCGTTTAAAAAACCGTGTTATCTGTTCGCTCTGGTGGCCGGCGATCTGTCCTTTGTCGAAGATACTTTCACTACCATGAACGGCCGCGAGGTGCTGCTGCGTATCTATGTGCAGCACCACAATATCGACAAGTGCGAGCACGCCATGGAATCACTGAAAAAATCCATGCGCTGGGACGAGGAGGTTTACGGTCGCGAGTATGACCTGGATGTGTATAACATTGTTGCCGTCGATGACTTCAATATGGGCGCCATGGAAAACAAGGGCCTGAATATATTCAATTCCAAGTACGTGCTGGCGAAACAGGAAACTGCAACCGATACCGATTTTATGGGCATCGAGGGCGTGATTGCGCACGAGTATTTTCATAACTGGACCGGCAATCGCGTCACCTGTCGTGACTGGTTTCAGTTGACCTTAAAGGAAGGTCTGACGGTTTTTCGTGACCAGCAGTTTACCGCTGATATGAACTCGGCCGCGCCCAAGCGTATCGATGATGTCAATATCCTGCGCACGGCACAGTTTGCCGAGGATGCCGGTCCCATGGCGCACCCGATACAGCCGGATTCCTACCAGGAGATCAATAACTTCTACACGGTAACGGTTTACAACAAGGGCGCCGAGGTTATCCGCATGATTCATACCCTGCTGGGCGCGGAAAAATTCCGCGCCGGTATGGATCTGTATTTCCAGCGCCATGACGGTCAGGCGGTAACCACGGAGGAATTCGTTGCCGCCATGGAGGATGCCAGCGGCATCGATCTGAAACAGTTCCGTCGCTGGTATCACCAGGCCGGTACGCCGGAGATAAGCGTCAGCGAGTTCTACAGCGATGCAGACAAAACCTATATTCTCGAACTGGCGCAGCACACGCCGCCGACGCCGGGACAGGATGAAAAACTGCCGTTTCATATCCCGGTGAAAATCCAGCTGCTGGGCGAACCGGATAGCGAACCGGCCTCGCCGCCGCAGGTGCTGAACCTGACAGAAGAAAAACAGCGCTTTGAATTTCATGGCCTGGCAAAGCGGCCGGTGCTGTCCATTCTGCAGGGCTACTCTGCGCCGGTGAAACTGAAATTCGATCGCAGCGATGAAGAGCTGGCCTACTGTATGGCGCACGAAGCCGATGACTTCAACCGCTGGGAGGCCATGCAGCAGCTATCCAGCCGCCTGATCCTGTCGCTGGTCGATGATATCAATGCCGGCCGCGAACTGGCCCTGCCGGATTTTTATATCGATGCCTGCCGCAGAAACCTGAACAACCGCGATCTGGACAAGGCCCTGATCGCCCGCGCCCTGACCCTGCCTTCGCTGAGCTATATCGGTGAAATGATGCCGGTGATCGATGTCGATGCCATCCACCAGGCGCGTGAGTTTATCTATTCGCACCTGGCAGAAAAGCTGGAAAACGACCTGCTGCAGGCCTACCGGGATAATACACAGAACGACTACGATCTGTCGCCGGAATCCATGGCCGAGCGTTTCCTGAAAAACCAGGCCCTGGCCTATCTTATGTATCTGCCTTCGGGCGATGCCCTGGCGCGCGAGCAGTATCAGGGGGCCACGAATATGACCGACCAGATGGCAGCCTTCCGCGGTCTGCTGCATCACCAGAGCCCGGCCGCCGATGCGGTCTGCGAAGCGTTTTATCAGCAGTGGCACGAGGATAACCTGGTCATGGACAAGTGGTTTACGGTACAGGCGACCATTCCACACCGGGCCGTACAGCAGCGGGTGCAGCAGCTGTTCGAACACGATGATTTCGATATTAAAAACCCGAACCGGGTACGCTCGCTACTGGGCGCATTCTGCAGCGCCAATCCGGTCAATTTCCATGATGAAAGCGGTTTCGGTTATGCGCTGCTGGAAAACTGGATCGAAAAGCTTGATGCCATTAATCCACAGATTGCCTCGCGCCTGTGTACGCCGCTGACCCGCTGGAAACGTTATAACGAGAAGCGTCAGCAGTTGATGAAGGCCGCCCTGCAGCGTTTGCTGGCACTGCCGAAACTGTCGCGTGATGTCAGTGAGCTGGTGGATAAAAGCCTGAAATAAACCTGAAAAAAAACAGATAAAATCAGTTCTTTCAGACTTATTGACGAAACTTCGACAGTATACGGTGCTACCACCGGCAGGCTATACTGGATAAACGGTGTTTTTTTTAACTTATGGCTGGTGTACCATCAGGTAAAGGAATTTTACTTTTTTCAGCAAATTCATGCAGATATTGTGTACAAGCGGTATTCAGCGGCTACACTAAAATATAAAAGTAAAATAACAAGGCGGGGGCGAAAGCAACCTGCTGAACACAACCCATGTACATGAGGCCCGCGCTGATGCGGGTAAAGGGCGGGAGCAGTAAGTATGTCGAATGTCGTTTCACTGTTTGGTGACACCCAGAAATATGAAGAAAGGCCGGTGGTGCTGCTGGCCGATGATGATCCATCCATCCGTTTGATGGTGCGTCATGTCCTTGAGTCCGAAGACTTTGATATTATCGAGGCGGCCGACGGCCTCGAAGCCATCAAGGCGGTGGAAAAACACCATCCTGCGCTGATCCTGCTCGATGCGGTTATGCCGGGTATTGACGGTTTTACCACCTGCCAGCAGATCAAGGAAAAGGGCTACACCGACATTCCTGTGATGATGATTACCGGCCTTGACGACGATGCTTCGGTAGAACGTGCCTATGAAGTCGGCGCCATCGATTTTATTACCAAGCCGATCAAGTGGGCCGTACTCAAACATCGCGTGAAATCCGTGGTGGCCAAGGTAATAGCCGAGCGCAAGGTGAAGCTGCTGGCCTACCGCGACAGCCTGACCGG
>DRLE01000276.1 GCA_011051475.1 Gammaproteobacteria bacterium | reverse complement strand
GCGCATGTCCGAGCTGCAGTACGGCAAGATTCCCGAGCTGGAAGCACAGATCGCACAGGCGGCCGAGGCCGAACTGGCGCGCGACCACAAGACCCAGCTGCTGCGTAATACCGTCACCAACGAGGAGATTGCCGAAATCGTTTCCCGCTGGACCGGTATTCCGGTGAGCAAGATGCTTGAAGGCGAGCAGGAAAAACTGCTGCGCATGGAAGAAGAACTCAGTGCGCAGGTAGTTGGCCAGAGTGAAGCGGTGACCGCGGTGGCGAATGCCATCCGGCGTTCACGTGCCGGCCTGTCCGACCCGAGCCGGCCCAATGGTTCCTTTATGTTCTTCGGTCCCACCGGTGTCGGTAAGACCGAGCTGACCAAGGCGCTGGCGCGCTTTATGTTCGACACCGAGGATGCCATGATCCGTATCGACATGTCCGAATACATGGAGAAACACGCGGTGTCCCGTCTGGTCGGCGCGCCCCCGGGCTATGTTGGCTACGAGGAAGGCGGTTATCTCACCGAGGCCGTGCGGCGTAAACCGTATTCGGTCATCCTGCTCGATGAGATCGTGAAGGCGCACCCGGATGTGTTCAATATCCTGTTGCAGGTGCTCGATGACGGTCGCCTGACCGACAGCCAGGGTCGCACTGTGGACTTCAGGAATACGGTCATTATTATGACCTCCAACCTGGGATCCCAGCAGATCCAGGAGATCGCGGACAAGAGCGACTACAACGCGATGAAAGCCCTGGTGATGGAAATTGTGTCACAGCATTTCCGCCCGGAGTTCATCAACCGTGTTGACGAGACCGTGGTGTTCAAGCCGCTGGCCAGAGAGCAGATCCGCGATATCTGCAAGATCCAGCTGCGGCATCTGGAAGAGCGTCTGAAGGAGCAGGATTATGGTTTCGAGGTTACCGACGAGGCCATCGATGTGCTCGGCGAGGCCGGCTTCGATCCGGTCTACGGCGCAAGGCCGCTGAAACGGGCCATCCAGCAATATCTGGAGAACCCGCTGGCCCAGATGATACTGCGCGGCGATTATATGCCGGGCGATGTCATCCGCATCTCGGCCCGCGACGGCGAGCTGGTGTTCGAACCGGCGCAGCACGTGCAGGCCGAAGCCAGCTAAGCCGGCAGTCGGCGGATATAAAAGCCCATCTCCGAAAGGGGGTGGGCTTTTTTTGTTTTTTTTTCACCACAGAGGGCACAGAGGTCACAGAGTTTTATTTTTTTACAGCGCCGCCGGCGCGGTAAAAAGAAACAAACAAAAGCTTTTCTCTGTGTACCTCTGTGTCCTCTGTGGTGAAAAAAGAACTTATTGCTTCCCCGCTGCCTGCCTGGCTTCCTGCTGGATTTTCTCGATGCGTTTTTCCATGGCCCGGGGGCGGTCCAGGTAGAAGCCCTGGGCATAGTCGATACCGGTTTCACGCAGCTGGTTCAGGGTGAAGACATCTTCCACATGCTTGGCCACGGTTTTGATATTCATTACGGCGCCGACTTTCTGGATGGCGGCAACCATGGCGCGATCGGCGCTGTTATTGGAGATGCTGGTAATTATATCGCCGTGGATCTTCAGGTAGTCGACGGACAATTCCTTGAGGTAGGAGAAGGAGGGAATACCGCTGCCGAAATCATCCAGGGCAAAACTGATCCTGTGACGATGCAGCCTGTTGATCAGGGCAGACGTCTGGCTCAGGTTTTTCACGGCCTTGGTTTCGCTGATTTCCAGGCAAATGGCATTATTGTAAATATTGTATTTTTTGTACTGCTCGATAATGTAGTCAGCGAACTCCGGGTCGTTCAGTGAGTTGGAAGAGATATTGATAAACAGGCGCACATTGCAGTCTTCGATATCCTGATAAAGCTCTGACAGGTGCTCAAAACTCTGTTCGATGACGAAGCGGTCGACGTCTTTCATCAGACTGAAACGTTCGGCTGCCGGTATATAGTTGCCCGGAGACACCAGCTTGCCTTCATCATCATTCAGGCGCAGCAGGACTTCATACATTGGCGCCTCGTCGGTCTGCAGGTTTTTAATGGCCTGCAGAAACAGAGAGAAGCGCTCGGCGTTGTTGCGATTGTTAATGTCGGCGACCCAGCTCAGTTCCTTCTGCATCTTTCTTACGCGCTCGTCATTGAGCTCATGTATCTGTACCTGGTTGCGGCCCATGTCCTTGGCGGCGTAACAGGCAATATCGGCTTCCTGCAGGGCCTTCTCAACGGTGTCGGTGTTACGGTCAATCACGACCAGGCCGATACTGACGCCAACATGGAAGATCTTGCCATGCCAGTTGAACTCGTAATTCTTGATCAGGCTGACCAGCCCCTCGGAAATTTCAATGGCTTTTTCCAGTGAGCAGCCTTCAAGCAGCAGGCCGAATTCATCGCCGCCGATACGCGCCAGGGTGTCATTGCTGCGTATGTTCTTTCTGATCAGATGGGTCAGCTCAATCAGCAGTTCATCACCGGCCTTATGCCCGCCGTTGTCGTTAACTGTTTTGAAATTATCGAGGTCAAGAAAACACAGGGCGTGGGTTTCATTATTGTCACGGGCACTTTTATGGGCGTCCTGCAGACGCTGGTTGAACTCCTTGCGGTTGACCAGTCTGGTAAGTTCGTCATGGGTCGCCTGAAAGTGAATTTCTGAATTCTTGCGGCTGGTTTCGCGGATAACCAGCTGGGCAATATACAGGGCGATAAAAAAGGCCGCCAGCGACAGCAGCAGAACGATATTACTGATGGTTTCCTGGTATTTGCGGGCTTCCTCGATGGTGTCACGGGTGCTGGTTTCCTGCAAGGACACCAGCTCGGTCAGGTCCGTCAGCATCTTCTGTCGTTCAATATTGGCCTTGTCCAGGCTTGCACGTACGGTTTCATCGGGCAGGTCGGACAGCAGGTCGTCCGCGGCCCTGTCATTGGCCGCCTTGGCGGCGCGGGTCTGCTTGATAATATCGTTCAGTAGCCGCGCTTCCCTGGCACTGAGGGGGTAGGAGTAGAGTTCGTCGCGTGCAAGCTTGTATTCAAGTGCGTATTCAGCCATTTTCAGATGAAGTTCATCGCGTTCGATAAAGTCATCGGTAAGATACATCTGGTACAGCGTATCCCCGCGCTGACGAATACTGTCACGCATGGTATTGGCGGCTGAGATTTTTGCATTGGTCTCGGTAAGCAGGGCGGTCATTTCATTGGTAATTGCATTCATCTGCGACAATGAAATAAAACTGATCAAACCCATAAGCGCGAGCACGCCGGCAAAGCCTAATCCAATGGTCAGTTTGATAGGGTCCTTGTTCATCCTGATAGCTGTTATTTGTGCCTTATATCCTGTTCCTGAAATTTCATGATTTGAATGTAGTCTAAAAACCAAGAAATTTCATGTGCTTAGCGTAAAACATTATACGTCAATTTCAGGAGGGGTATAAGGGTAAACAGTTGCCATCTGTCGGCTAATTCTTACCGTCGCTCCCTGCTTTTGCCAGCAAATAGTCCAGCTGACGGGTACTGAGAGTGCGTTTGAGGAAACCAAAGATATAAGTGGGTGCAGTAACGTAATAGCGTGCGCGGGGTTTGCGGGCTTCAAGGGCATGAATGACCCGCTTGAGTACGGCTTCGGGTGGCAGGGTAAAGGGGGCCGCGGGGCCTTCCTTGTGCAGGCGCTCGAGCACACCGCGATATTTGTCACGGTGAATGCTGCCATCGATATCAATATACTGCTCAAGCGCCCTGACGGCGTTGGCGCGAAAACGGCTGGTAATGGGGCCGGGTTCGATCAGGCTGATTTCAATGCCGCTGCCTTTCAGTTCCAGGCGCAGGGTGTCCGTCAGCCCCTCGATGGCAAACTTGCTGGCATTATAGGCGCCGCGAAAGGGCATGGCGACGAATCCCAGCACCGAGCTGTTCTGGATAATGCGGCCGTATCCCTGCCTGCGCATAACGGGAATGGCCAGGTTGGTCAGTTGCTGCCAGCCGAAAACATTGGTTTCAAACTGGGTTTTCAGGGCATCGCGGCTAAGGTCTTCCACCGCGCCGGGCAGGCCAAAGGCGCCGTTATTGAACAGCGCGTAAAGCCGACCGCCGGTCAACTCCATGGCCTGCGTAAAACCCTTCTCGACACTGTCCGCATCGGCAAGATCGAGCCGCAGGCTGTCAAAACCCTCGCTTTTCAGCATTGCCACGCTTTCCTCTCGTCGCGCCGTGGCGATTACGAAGTAGCCGCGCTGCTTAAGTCCATGCGCGACGCAATAGCCAATGCCGCTGGAGCAGCCGGTGATGAGAACGGTTTTGTTTTCAGGGTGTTTTGGGGGCATGGGCTAGTGAATAGTGAATAGTGAATAGTGAATAGTGAATTTTATGCTGTAGAGTCCAGAAAAACGAAGTTTTTCCGGCTTTTTTAACTATTCACTGTTCACTATTCGTTATTCACTGCCTGCGCACTTGAAGCGCGCGGGCTTGCCCCTATATAATTAACTGCTTATATTTTTTACAATGAATGATTAAAAATCAGCGAGTTAGCCATGCCGTTCTATGAATACCAGTGTACAAAATGCGGGCACGAGGAAGAGGTTTTGCAGAAAGTCAGCGACAAGCCGCTGAAAAAATGCCCCGAGTGCGGCAAGTCGAGCATGAAAAAGATGGTCAGCGCGGCCGCTTTCCGGCTCAAGGGCGGTGGCTGGTATGAGACCGATTTCAAGTCGGGCAATCGCAAAAACGTGGCCGGCAGTGACAGTAAAAGTAGCGGTACTGCGGCAAAAGAGAAATCCACGGATTCCGGGAATACCGGCAAGTAGGAATCCGCCCCGTCATTGCGAGCGCCAGCGAAGCAATCTCGTTCAGCAGCAAACTTAACCGGATTGCTTCGCTAACGCTCGCAATGACAGAAGTTGGGGCACAGGCTGGCTGCATTCATGCTACGCTCCGTTTTTTTGCTTAAAACTTGCAACTTAAAACTTATAACTTCGCCCAAATAAGGTAAAATCCTCACCTTTTAACCCGAACAAGCCGCGCCATCGGCGCGAAGTGAGAAACCAGAACATGCGCAGCCATTATTGCGGACTCGTCACCGAAGAACAGCTCGATCAGGAGGTCACCCTGTGTGGCTGGGTCAACCGTCGCCGTGACCACGGCGGGGTTATTTTTGTTGATTTGCGCGACCGCGAAGGTCTGGTGCAGGTGGTGTTCGACCCGGATCGTGCCGAGATGTTTGAAATGGCCGAGCATATCCGCAATGAATATGTGCTCAGGGTCAAGGGCCGTGTGCGCGCCCGTCCGGAAGGCACGGTCAACCCGGCGCTGACCACCGGCCAGATCGAAGTGCTGGCGCTGGAGCTGGAAGTGCTCAATGCCTCGGAAACCCCGCCGTTCCAGCTTGATGACAATGACGTGCATGATGACCTGCGCCTGCGCTACCGTTATATCGACCTGCGCCGTGATGAAATGCAGCAGCGCATGCGCCTGCGCACGCAGGTGACCCGCTATGTGCGCAACTTTCTCGACGAGCGCGGCTTCTGGGATATTGAAACCCCGATGCTGACCAAGGCCACGCCCGAGGGCGCGCGCGACTATCTGGTGCCTTCACGCACCCATCCGGGCAGTTTCTTTGCCCTGCCGCAGTCGCCGCAGCTGTTCAAGCAGCTGCTGATGATGTCGGGCATGGACCGTTACTATCAGATCGTGCGCTGCTTCCGAGACGAAGATCTGCGCGCCGACCGCCAGCCCGAGTTTACCCAGATCGATATCGAAACCACCTTTATGGACGAAGATGGCGTAATGGCGATAATGGAAGAGATGATCCGCGGCATGTTCAAGCAGGTGCTTGACGTGGATCTGCCCGATCCCTTCCCGCGCATGGATTATGCCGAGGCCATGTTGCGTTTCGGTTCCGACAAACCCGATCTGCGCATTCCGCTGGAACTGGTCGACCTGGCCGATATTATGAAGGACGTGGAATTCAAGGTGTTCTCCGGCCCGGCCAGTGACCCGGAAGGCCGCGTCGTGGTGCTGCGCATGCCCGGCGGCGCCGAGCTCTCGCGCAAGGACATCGACAACTACACCGATTATGTCGGCCGCTATGGCGCCAAAGGTCTGGCCTGGATCAAGGTCAATGATGTAGCCGCCGGCCGTGACGGCCTGCAGTCGCCCATCGTCAAGTTCCTGCCCGATGATGCGCTGACCGCCATTCTGGAGAAAACCGGCTGTGAGTCCGGCGATATCCTGTTCTTCGGTGCCGGCGATGCGGTGACCGTCAACGAATCCATCGGCGCGCTGCGCGTCAGGCTGGGTGTGGATAACAATCTGGTGGAAGAGGGCTGGCGGCCGCTGTGGGTGGTCAACTTCCCCATGTTCGAAAAAGCCAGTGACGGCAGCTGGACGCCGCTGCACCATCCGTTTACCGCGCCGAATGTGGCTTCGGCCGAAGAATTCAGGGCCAACCCGGGTGCCGCCCTGTCGCGCGCCTATGACCTGGTGCTCAACGGCACCGAAACCGGTGGTGGCTCCGAACGTATCTACAAGATGGACATGCAGAACGCCGTCTTCGATATTCTGGGTATTGCCGAGCAGGAAGCCGAGGACAAGTTCGGCTTTCTGCTCAATGCCCTCAAATACGGCTGCCCGCCGCATGCCGGCATTGCCTTCGGCCTCGACCGCCTGGTCATGCTGATGAGCGGCGCGCATTCCATCCGCGACGTCATGGCCTTCCCCAAGACCCAGACCGCGGCCTGCCCGCTGACCTCGGCGCCGGCGCCGGTTTCCAGCAAGCAGCTGCGTGAACTCAATCTGAAACTGCGTAAAACGGAAAAGGCGGAAGAACCGACGGCCTGATAAAAGGTCTTATATAGCGTATGAATGCAGCTGCGATACAACCCTATACCCTGCTGGATGATGAAGACTGCGAAGCGCGCATATTAAAGGCGCGCGAGGCGCTGGGCGATCGCCTGGTGATTCTCGGCCACCATTACCAGCGCGATGAGGTGTTCCGTCATGCCAACTTCACCGGCGACTCGCTGAAGCTGTCGCGTCAGGCGGCCAGCTCGAAAGCCGACTATATCGTTTTCTGCGGCGTGCATTTTATGGCCGAAGTGGCCGATATTCTCTCCCGCCCGGAGCAGACCGCCATCCTGCCGGACATGTCCGCCGGCTGTTCCATGGCTGATATGGCCGACCTGCAGAACGTCGAGCGCGCCTGGGCGGAACTGTCCGAAGTGCTCGATGCCGAGGCCGGTATAACCCCGGTGACCTATATCAATTCCGCCGCCGACCTGAAAGCATTCTGCGGTGAACATGGCGGCATTGTCTGCACCTCGACCAATGCGCGCAATGTGCTGGAGTGGAGCTTTTCGCAGAAGGACAAGGTGCTGTTCTTTCCCGACCAGCACCTGGGGCGCAATACCGGTTACCGCATGGGCATTCCGCTGGATGAGATGGTGGTCTGGGATTACGACAAGCCGCTGGGCGGGCTGACGCCTGAGCAGATCGAAAAAGCGAAAATCATTCTGTGGAAAGGTTTCTGCTCGGTGCACCAGATGTTCCAGCCGGAGCAGATCGACAATTTCAAGCAGAAATACCCGGAAACGAAGGTGATAGCGCACCCGGAAAGCCCGTTTGAAGTCTGCCAGAAATCTGACTATATTGGTTCCACCGAATATATAATTAAAACCATTCGTGACGCCGAGCCGAACACACGCTGGCTGGTGGCGACCGAACTCAACCTGGTGAACCGACTGCATGAACAGTACAAGCATGAAGGCAAGAACGTCCATTTCATGTCGCCCAATGTGTGCATGTGTTCCACCATGTTCCGCATCGATCCGCAGCACCTGGCCTGGGTGCTGGAAAACCTGGTGGAAGGCAATGTGGTCAACCCCATTCACGTGCCCGCCGACGTGGCCGAGCAGGCAAAAATCGCCCTCGACCGCATGCTTGAGGTTTCTCCCTGATCTGACGGTGGGCAGCTGCCATGCGTGAAGCCGTGGTACTGGTTCATGGTCTGTGGAGTGTCGGTGGCGTCGATCTGCTCAAACTGAAGCACAGCCTGAGTGCGGCCGGCTATGAGTGTCATTCCTTTAACTACCATGTCTGGGGCAAGCCGCCGGCTAAAATCGCCGAAAAGCTGCACGCCTTTATCGAAAACATCGACGCCCCCGTGATTCATATTGTCGCTCACAGTTTCGGCGGCATCGTCACCCTGCATCTGTTCGACCAGTTTCCCTTTATGAAACAGGGGCGGGTGGTGCTGCTGGCGGCGCCGGTCAACGGCAGTGCCGTGGGCCGGCGCATCAGCGCCAACCCCAT
>DRLE01000275.1 GCA_011051475.1 Gammaproteobacteria bacterium | reverse complement strand
TCGGCGGTGTTGAAGGTTCGGACGCGGGCAGGGTGGTTATTCTCGGCGCCGGCCATGCCGGCAGTCATGCGCTGTCTGCGGCCGTGGCGCTGGGCGCGCACGTGGATGTGCTTGATCTGAATGACGTGCGGCTGGCAGAGCTGAAGCAGCTGTATCCGACTATCCATACGCATCTGTCGACACCGGAAACGGTTGATCAGCTCTGTGTCGAGGCCGACCTGGTCGTGGGCGCGGTGCTGCTTGCCGGGCGCCGCGCACCCGTTGTGCTGAAGCGTGACACCGTGCGCAAGATGTTTGCGGGCAGTGTGATTGTGGATATCGCTATTGACCAGGGTGGCTGCGTTGAGGGCATCCGTGTGACCAGCAGCGAGGAGCTTTGCTATCGTCAGGATGAGGTGATTCATTCCGCGGTGCCCAATATGCCGGCGGCGGTGCCGCGCACGGCTTCGCAGTCACTGTCATCGGCCATTCTGCCCTATGTTCGGGCGCTGGCCTCACAGCAGGCTGCTCTGGCGTCGTCGACCGAGCCGATGGCGCAGGCACTGTACCAGGCGCGCGCCATTGCCGGCGGTGAGGTGGTTGATGCGGTTCTTCAGGGGGAATTTGAGGCCTGTTCCTGAGAAAACCTGCCGGGGCATGGCGGCGATAATCACGGCTGAAAAGCCCGAAAAAGCTGATATTTTGCCCGATCTGGGGTTATAATCAGACTGTTGAATGACCTGTTTCCTTCCGGCGTGACAATCGTCCTGTAATTTCTGATTTTGTATTGTTTTACAAAGGCTTGAGTTTGTACCCGGAACGACTGGCAGGCGAATAATTATAATAATAAACGGCCCTCTGCCAGGCATGCCTGGAACAGACTACCGGGGCCGAGTACCGGGGTACTAGATTGGCACAGGCTCGCCGCAAAAAAACAACCACTATCAATCCGGAAACCACAGCGGTTATCGCCACGCAGCTGCAACGCGGCCTGCGCGAGGGCGCCATGCTGGTGCTGCTGTCGCTGGCCCTGTTTCTGTTCACCGCGCTGGTCACCTATGATCCGGGTGATCCCGGCTGGTCCTATACCGGCAGTCGCGAGAATGTGCATAATGCCGCCGGCGCCGTCGGTGCCTGGTTCGCCGATGTGCTCTACAACCTGTTCGGTTATCTCTCCTACCTGTTCCCGGTGATCATTGCCTACAGCGGCTGGCTGGTGTTGCGCAGCAACCATATCGAAGTGAACAGGGAAATCGATTATCGCGAGCTGGGCATCCGCTGGCTCGGTTTTTTTGTGACCGTGGCCACTGGCTGTGCGCTGACCAGTATGCACTTTGCCACGCCAGCAGGCGTACTGCCGCTGGATGGCGGCGGCATACTCGGACGCTGGCTCAGTGACGGCATGGCCGGATCGCTGGGTCTGCTGGGCTCCACCCTGATTCTGCTGGCCCTGTTCCTTGCCGGCATTACCCTGTTCAGCGGCATTTCCTGGTTCCATGTCATTGACGGTATCGGCATGGCCACCCTGTTCGTCATGAACTGGCTCCGAAGCCGGGTGCTTGACCTGGTGGAACGTTACCAGGAGAAAAAGGCCGGCGAGGAGGCCCGTCAGCAGCGCCAGGAAGTGGTGGAGGCCGACCGTAAGAAACAGGCGGTGCGTGAAACCCGGGGCAGCAAGGAAGTGCGCATCGAGCCGGTGGTGAAAAAGGTCGAGATTTCCGAGCGTATGGACCGGGAAAAACAGATCCAGCTGTTCGAGGCGCCGGCCGATGCCGAGCTGCCGGCGCTGCGTCTGCTTGACCCGCCGCAGCCGCACGAAAAAGGTTATTCCAAGGAAGCGCTGGAAGCCCTGTCGCGGCTGGTTGAAATCAAGCTGGCTGATTTCGGCGTCGAGGTGGAAGTGGTCGCGGTGCATCCCGGCCCGGTGATTACCCGTTTTGAAATGGAGCCTGCGCCCGGCGTCAAGGCCAGCAAGATTACCGCCCTGTCCAAGGACCTGGCGCGCTCGCTGTCGGTGCCCAGTATTCTGGTGGTCGAGGTTATTCCCGGCAAGACCTGTGTGGGCCTGGAAATTCCCAACGAGCACCGCGAGATTGTTTCCTTAAGCGAAATCCTCATGTCCAGGCAGTACGACCGTTCCAGTTCGCCGCTCACCCTGGGTCTGGGCAAGGACATTGCCGGTCACCCGGTGGTGGCCGACCTGGCGAAAATGCCGCATCTGCTGGTGGCCGGTACCACCGGTTCGGGTAAGTCGGTCTGCGTCAATGCGCTGCTCATGAGCCTGCTGTTCAAGAGCAAGCCGGATGAGGTGCGCCTGATCCTTATCGATCCGAAAATGCTGGAACTGAGCGTATATGAAGGCATCGCCCACCTGCTGACGCCGGTGGTGACCGATATGAAAGAGGCCGCCAATGCCCTGCGCTGGTGCGTTGGCGAAATGGAAAGCCGCTACGAGCTGATGTCGGCGCTGGGTGTGCGCAATATCTCCGGTTATAACAAGAAGGTGAGGGAGGCCATCGATGCCGGCGAGCCGATCGAGGACCCGACCTTCAATCCCGACAATCACCCGCCGGGCACGCAGCCGCAGAAACTGCAGCCGCTGCCCTATATCGTGGTGGTGGTCGACGAGTTTGCCGACCTGTTTATGGTAGTGGGCAAGAAGATCGAGGAACTGATTGCGCGCATTACGCAGAAGGCGCGCGCCGCCGGTATCCACCTGATCCTGGCCACGCAGCGTCCCTCGGTGGACGTGGTCACCGGCCTGATCAAGTCCAATATTCCCACGCGTATTGCCTTCCAGGTTTCCTCACGCGTCGATTCGCGGACCATTCTTGACCAGATGGGCGCGGAGAACCTGCTCGGTCACGGTGACATGCTTTATATGGAAGCGGGCAGCAGCATGCCGACGCGTATTCACGGCGCCTTTGTCGATGACCACGAGGTGCACCGCGTGGTCGCCTTCCTGAAAGAGCAGAACGAGCCGGATTATATCGAGGAGATCACCCAGGAAAGCAGCGTAACCCTGCCGGGCGAAAAACCGGCCGGGGGAACTTCCGAGGACATGGACGCTCTTTATGACGAGGCGGTGGCGATTGTCACCGAAACCCGCAAGGCCTCGATTTCCTATGTGCAGCGCCGCCTGAAAATCGGTTACAACCGCGCCGCGCGCATGATAGAGGACATGGAAGCCGCCGGCGTGGTCTCGCCCATGCAGTCAAACGGCTCGCGTGAAGTACTGGCACCGCCACCGCCGGATGCCTGAGCTTGACTCGTGCCCTTGCCTTTGCCCGTGCTCTTGTCAGTGATACGGGCCTATACAACGCAATCTCACTTATGAAAGCCACTGTCTTATGAAAACCGTTATTTCACTGTTTCTGTTCCTGCTGATATTCTCCGGCGCCAGTGTTGCCGGGCCGGGCGTCAGGGGAGCGGCGAAACAAACACAGGGTGAAATCTATCTGGAAAACTTCCTTGCCAATACCCGGACCCTGCAGGCTGACTTTAACCAGACGCTGAGAACAAACAAAGGGGAAGTCCTGCAGCAGACCAGCGGGCAGTTTTATCTCAGCCGACCCGGAAAATTCCGCTGGAATTATGTCGAGCCCTATGAACAGATTATTGTTTCTGACGGCAAACGCATCTGGATCTATGATGTCGAGCTTTCCCAGGTGACAGTGCAGAAACAGGACGCAGGCCTGCCCACCACGCCGATGGCACTGTTGCAGGACAGCGCAAGCCTGTACCAGAGTTACAGCGTCGTGCCGCTGGATCACCGTGATGGTGTGTATCGCCTTAAGTTGCTGAGTAACAGTGGTGAATCCGATTTTGGCGAGATCGTGGTAGGCGTTGACAAACAGGGGCTGCGTTTTATGCAGTTGCATGACCAGTTTGAACAGGTAACCGATATTATTTTCTCGAACATAAAAACCAATACCGTGCTTGATGACGCGCTGTTCCGTTTTGTTCCGCCCGAAGGGGTCGATGTGTTCGGTGGCTGATACTGCCATGAGTGAGCAAGACTTTTCTGCGCAGGATGAATCAGCCTACCGGCCGCTGGCCGACAGGATGCGTCCGCAAACACTGGCTGACTATATCGGTCAGCAGCACATTACCGGTGAAGGCAAAACCCTTAGCCGGGCCATTGCAAACCAGAACCTGCATTCCATGGTTTTCTGGGGACCGCCGGGTACCGGCAAGACCACCCTGGCCAGGATTGTCGCCAACTCGGTTCAGGCGAACTTTATCAGTCTTTCTGCTGTGCTTTCAGGGGTAAAGGATATCCGCGAGGCCATAGCGCAGGCACAGCAGTGGCGTGAACAGGGCGAGTCGACCATCCTGTTTGTCGATGAGGTGCATCGTTTCAACAAGTCTCAGCAGGATGCTTTTCTGCCCTATGTGGAAAACGGCACGATTTATTTTATCGGCGCCACCACGGAAAACCCCTCATTCGAACTGAATAACGCGCTCTTGTCACGGGTGAAAACCTATGTCCTGAAGTCACTGACGGTCGATGACCTGGAAACGGTTGTCACCAGGGCGCTGGAACACGATGAGCTGCTTCAGCAGATGGATATTGTGCTGGATACAGGTTGTGCCAGGCTGCTCGCGGAAGTGGCTGATGGTGATGCCCGCCGCGCACTGAACTTCCTTGAAATTGCCTGTGACCTGGCCGAGCCTGAGAGTGAGACGGTAGACAGGCGGGTGATTACGCCATCGATTATCGAGAATGTCACCGCGCAAAGCCTGCGACGTTTCGACAAGGGCGGTGATATTTTCTATGAGCAGATTTCCGCCCTGCACAAGTCGGTGCGCGGCAGCAATCCGGACGCAGCGCTTTACTGGTTCTGCCGCATGCTCGATGGTGGTTGTGACCCGATTTATATTGCGCGCAGGGTGGTGCGTATGGCCTCCGAGGATATCGGCAATGCCGACCCGCGCGGTTTGCACCTGGCACTGGATGCCTGGAATGTTTATGAACGCCTGGGCAGCCCTGAAGGCGAGCTGGCCATTGCCCAGGCGATTGTCTACCTGGCCAGCACCGCAAAAAGCAATGCCGTGTATACGGCCTACAAGGCGGCAATGAGCGATGCCCGGCAGACGGGCAGCGCCGAGGTGCCTGAACATCTGCGCAATGCGCCGACAAAACTGATGAAAGACCTGGGTTATGGCAGGGACTACCGCTATGCCCATGATGAAGCCGATGCCTTTGCGGCCGGTGAGACCTATTTCCCCGATTCGCTGGGTGAGCGCGAATATTATCATCCTGTCGAGCGTGGCCTGGAGCTGAAAATCAGGGAAAAACTGGCGCGTCTGCGGCAGTTGAACCGGCAGGGTAAACGCTGAAAGCAGGAATATTTATCCTTTACATGGCTGTCAGCGTTTTTTCATTCGTATTTCTCCGCAGTATTACGCACCTTAGAATGCGTCAAACAATCCGTT
>DRLE01000274.1 GCA_011051475.1 Gammaproteobacteria bacterium | reverse complement strand
ATGCCCGCCCTGCGACCCTGTACACCGCACGGCGTGATTCATATGCTGAAAACCATCGGCGAAACCTTCAAGGGCCGTCACGCGGTTGTGGTTGGCGCCTCGAATATTGTCGGCAGGCCGATGAACCTGGAACTGCTGCTGGCCGGGGCCACCGTCACCGTTACCCACCGCTTTACCAAAGACCTGGCCCGGTTTGTCGGTGATGCCGATATTCTGGTGGTGGCCGTGGGCAAGCCGGGCATCGTCAAGGGCGAATGGGTCAAGCCCGGCGCCACAGTGATCGATGTCGGCATCAATCGCCTGCCGGACGGCAAACTGACCGGCGATGTCGATTTCGAAGAAGCCAGCAAACGCGCCGCCTGGATTACCCCGGTACCCGGCGGCGTTGGCCCGATGACCGTGGCCATGCTGCTGCGCAATACCCTGCAGGCGGCCGAGATGCATGATGGGGCTGATAAAGCGTAAAAGCTGAACCGCAGAGGCGCAGAGAAAAGCTTGTTGTGTTTTTGTTTATTTGTGGGAGCGGGCAATTCCGCGAACATGCCTCTGACTCAGGATGCCGTTCGCGGAATAAAAAGATTTCCTCTGCGCCTCTGCGGTTCAGCTTTTAAAAAACCACCACACTCCAGACATCAATCCTCAAAATGCACCAGCCCCTTTAATACCATATCGGTAAAACTGACAATCCCAATCACCTTGCGGTTTTCCACCACCGGCGCACGTGACAGGCCAAAGTTCTGGAAATACCGCGCACAGTAACGGATATCCATATCCGGATCCACGCCCAGCAGCGGCTTGGCCATTATCTCGTACACATTGACCCGGTCGGGTGAACGGTCCCTGGCCAGTACTTTCTTGGCGATATCGGATATCAGCACCATACCGTATTCATCGTCCTCGTTGCGCTTGTCGACAATCAGCGACTTGGTTTCGACATGCTTCATGGTACGCAGGGCGTCCATTACCGTCATGCGCCCGTCGATCATGTCGAACTCGGTTTTCATGACTTCACGCACGCGGATAATCTTTCGTTTTGAATCAATCATAATTCGCTCTCCACTACATCAACCAGCTTTTCTATCTGATGGGCAACGCCGACCGCATCCTCCACGTCTATCTGTATGGCAATCCCGGTGCCAGGACGCTGTTCGAATTCACCCACCTCATCGATTGTTTCCAGGATATGCCGGCTCAGATGTTCCTCGACGAGAAACAGGATAACGTCACGCTGGGTTTCCAGCGACAGCCCGAAAAAGGTTTTTTTCTGTGCCAGGCCTTCACCGCGCGCATTATTGATTACCGTCGCGCCGGTCGCACCCGCCTCCCGGGCCGCGTCCATGACCGCATTGGTCTTGGTGTCCTCAACAAAGGCAATAATTAACTTAAAGTGCATAAGCCCTCCCCCGTGCGGGTACTGTGTTGTCTGTTCATAAGAATCAATCCTGTACTTTTTGTTGCAAATCTTTCTGTTTTTTTCCGGCCTGCTTCTGTTCTACACGCCTGCCACGATAACGCGACAGCTGGGCATAGGCCATGACCGAAATCATCGGGCACAGGCTGGCAAAGGCAATCAGCCCGAATCCATCGATCAGTACGCTGCGCCCCGGCACCGTCTCGGCCAGACCAAGGCCCAGCGCCGCCACCAGCGGCACGGTCACTGTCGAGGTTGTTACGCCGCCGGAGTCATAGGCCAGCGGCACGATGGATTTCGGTGCGAAATAGGTCTGCACCACCACGATCACGTAGCCGGCAATAATAAAATAGTGCATGGGCGCACCGATCACGATACGGTAGGTACCCAGTGCCAGGCCAATAGCCACACCCAGCGCCACGGCAACACGCAGACCGAGAACGCTGATGGTGTCACCGGACACCTCGTTGGCCTTGATGGCCACCGCAATCAGCGCCGGTTCGGCAATGGTGGTGCCGGCACCGATGGCAAAGGCAAAGATATACACCCAGTAGTAGTCTTCCCACTGCAGCGGCCCGTCGCCGATTTTCATGCTTTGCAGAAACTCGGGGTTGGTCAGCTGCTCGGCCATGCTGCGACCGACGGGGAACAGCGCTTCTTCCAGTCCCAGCAGAAAGAAGGTAATGCCGATGAGCACATAGAACATACCCAGCAATACTTCTTTCAGATTGGCGACGGGCTTGCGGATAACCAGAAACTGAAAACCGAAGATAATGCCGGCGATCGGCAGAATATCGAAAAAGGTCGAGAGCAGCAGGTCGTGAAGATTGGTAAACAGCTCCATCAGATCACCATGCCATAACCCAGAACGAAAATAATCGGCAGCAGGGAGGCGAAGGCAATCAGCCCGAAGCCGTCGATCATGGGGTTGCGCCCGGCAATGGACGAAGCCAGGCCGATACCCAGCGCCGTCACCAGCGGCACGGTAATGGTCGAGGTGGTCACGCCGCCGGAATCATAGGCAATGCCGATGATTTCATCCGGGGCAAAACCGGTCATCACGATCACCAAAATATAGCCCACCATAATCATGTACTGTATCGGCCAGTTCAGCAGAATGCGCAGCACACCGATGGTAATCGCCAGGCCGACGGAAAGCGCCACGGTAAAGCGCAGGCCGTCGGCATAGCTTTCCATGGCATCCTCGGTGGCCGCAATCATACCGGCATCGGCTGCTACCTCCGATGCCTCGTCAGCGACCGCAATCAGCGCCGGCTCGGCAATGGTGGTGCCGAAACCCAGGGCAAAGGCAAACACCAGCAGCCATACGCCGCTACCCTTGCGGGCAAAAGCATGCGCCATGGATTCACCGATGGGAAACAGCCCCTGCTCCAGGCCATAGACGAAAAAGGTCAGACCCAGCACCACGAAGACCAGGCCGATAAAAATCTGCAGCACGTTTTCCAGCGGCTGCTGCAAAACGGCCAGCTGAAAAAAGGCAATAACCAGCACAATCGGCAGCAGGTCACGCAGACTGCCGAGCATGGCTTTAAGAAAAAGGCTGAATGAGGATTTCAATGAATAACTGTCTGT
>DRLE01000273.1 GCA_011051475.1 Gammaproteobacteria bacterium | reverse complement strand
CCGTTGCGACCTTTTGTCGTCGGCTTTGCCGCCGAAACGCAGAATCTGGTCGATAACGCCCGTGAAAAACTGCTGCGCAAGAAGCTGGACATGATCCTGGCCAACGATGTCAGCGCCAAACCGGACAACGCCGAGGCGAATCAGCCTGCCATCGGCTTTAACAGCGAGTATAATGCCCTGCATCTTTTATGGCCGGACAACCATGGCGAGATACAACAACAGTTTCTCGACATTGCCAGCAAACAGACACTGGCACGACAGCTGCTGGCCATTATTACCGAGCAGTACAGGAACCGACAAACCCATGAACAAGATACAGCTTAAGATACTCGACCCGCGCATCGGCGACAGCATTCCCCTGCCCACCCACGCCACCGAAGGCTCGGCCGGCATGGACCTGCGCGCGGCGCTGGACGAGAACACCGAGATAAAGCCGGGCGAGACCCTGCTGATACCTACCGGTATTTCCATTTATATCGAAGACCCGGAAAAAGCCGCCATGATCCTGCCGCGTTCCGGCCTCGGTCACAAACACGGCATTGTGCTGGGCAACCTGGTCGGCCTGATCGACTCGGACTACCAGGGCCAGCTGTTCGTTTCCTGCTGGAACCGCGGCAATGAGCCCTTCACCATCCATGTCGGCGAGCGTATTGCGCAGATGGTTATTGTGCCGGTGATACAGGCCGAGTTCGAGGTGGTGGAGGACTTTACCGCGACCGAACGCGGCGCGGGTGGCTTCGGACACTCAGGCAAGCATTAATAGTTGGCCGGAGCGTGGCTGAATTTTGCCGCGAAGGACGCAAATAGCGCAAAGAAAAACGCAAAGATTTACCCGGTGAATCCAAGGCTGCCACCCAGAACGGAATCTTACGGGTCTTTGCCCTGCAGCGAACACGGTGGCACAGGATTCTTCGACTACACTCAGAATGACAATAGAAACTTCGCTTTTTTCGCGCTATTTGCGTCCTTCGCGGCAAAACGTTTTTTCTATCTACAACAGACAAACACATTAATAAGATAAAGAACAACACTATGACAATTACCGAAGACATTTTCCGCGCCTACGATATCCGTGGCATTGTAGAAACCGACCTCACCCCGGACGCCGTTGAGCTGATCGGTCAGGCCTTTGCCACCGAGGCACTGGCCCAGGGTCAGAAGACCGTGGTGATCGGCCGTGACGGGCGCCTGTCCAGCCCCGAGCTTTCCTCGCGTTTAAGCCAGGGGCTGCGCGCCGGCGGTTGCGACGTGGTCGATATCGGCATGGTGCCCACCCCGGTGCTGTACTACGCCACCCACAAGCTGAAAACCGGCACCGGAATTATGGTCACCGGCAGCCACAACCCGCCGCAGTACAACGGCCTGAAAATGCTGATTGCCGGCAATACCATGTATGGCGACGGCATCAAGGCGCTTTACCGCATGATTGTCGAAGACCGTTTGAACAAGGGGGAAGGCACGCACAGTGAACAGGACATGCTGCCCGACTATATGGACACCATCGTCAGGGACATCAAGCTGGACCGACCGCTGAATATCGGCGTCGACTGCGGCAATGGCGTTGCCGGTGTGATTGCCGTCGAGCTGTTCACCCGTCTGGGCTGCAAGGTGACCGATCTGTACTGCGATGTTGACGGCACCTTTCCCAATCATCACCCCGACCCGTCCAAGCCGGAAAATCTGGAAGACCTGAAAAAGGCCATCAGGGAAAACGGCCTGGACATGGGCCTGGCCTTCGATGGCGACGGTGACCGTGTCGGTATTCTCGACGACCAGACCAATATTCTCTGGGCCGACCGGCAGATGATGCTGTACGCCGGTGATGTACTCAGCCGCAAGCCGGGCGCGCTGATCATTTTCGATATCAAGTCCACCAGCAATCTGGCCCGATATATCCGCGACCATGGCGGCGAGCCGCTGATGTGGAAAACCGGGCATTCCTTTATCAAGGCCAAGATGAAAGAAACCGGCGCCGAGCTGGCCGGTGAAATGAGCGGCCATATTTTCTTCAAGGAACGCTGGTTCGGTTTCGACGACGGCCTGTACAGCGCCGCGCGCATGCTGGAAATCGTCAGCCACTATGACGGCAGCACCTCCGAGCTGTTTCACACCCTGCCCGACAGCGTCAATACGCCGGAGCTGCAGATCGATTTTGCCGAAGGCGAGCATTACAAATTCATGGAAAAATTCATTGCCAATGCCAGCTTCCCCGGCGCCGAAACCGTCACCATCGACGGTATTCGCGTCAACTACGAAAACGGCTGGGGCCTGATCCGTCCCTCCAACACCACACCCTGCCTGGTGCTGCGCTTCGAGGCCAATGACCAGGAAACCCTGGAAAAAATCCAGGCCACCTTCCGTGAGCAGCTGCTGGCGGTCGACCCGAAGCTGAAGTTGCCTTTTTAAGGCTACTCTGATTAAGTAAACAAACCCCTCGTCATTGCGAGCGCCAGCGAAGCAATCCGGTTAAGGCACCCGCTGAGCGAGATTGCTTCGCCAGGGCTCGCAATGACAGAGAGACGATAAACCCAGACGATTTACCGGAGCCCATTGTGGACAAACAATCCGCCACTACCATTGCCAGCGTTTTATCCGAGGCCCTGCCCTATCTGCAACGGCTGAACAATAAGACCATTGTTATCAAGTTCGGCGGCAATGCCATGACCGACGAGGCCCTGAAAAACAGCTTCGCCCGCGATATCGTGCTGCTGAAGCAGGTTGGTGTGAATCCGGTGGTGGTGCATGGCGGTGGTCCGCAGATCGGCAAACTGCTGGAGAAGATCGGCAAAAAATCCGAGTTTATCGACGGCATGCGCGTCACCGACAGCGAGACCATGGACGTGGTGGAAATGGTGCTCGGCGGTCTGGTCAATAAAAGCATCGTCAATCTGATCAACCATAACGGCGGCCAGGCCGTGGGCCTGACCGGCAAGGACGGCGCCATGATCCGCGCCCGCAAGATGCAGATCAGCCGCAAGTCGCCCGAACTGGAAGCGCCCGAGATTATCGATCTGGGTCATGTCGGCGAGATCGCCACCATCGACCCGTCGATTGTGCACGCCCTGGACAAGGGCAATTTTATCCCGGTGATTGCGCCCATCGGCGTCGGCGAGGACGCGGCCTCCTATAATATCAATGCCGACCTGGTGGCCGGCAAGATGGCCAGCGTGCTGGGCGCGGAGAAACTGCTGCTGCTGACCAATACCCCCGGTGTACTCGACGAGCAGGATGAAATTCTTACCGGGCTGAGTGCAAAAGACGTCAACAAACTGATCGACCAGGGCACCATTGCAGGCGGCATGCTGCCCAAGGTCGGCTGCGCACTGGATGCCGTCAACTCTGGCGTAAAGACCGCGCATATTATCGATGGCCGCGTTGAACACGCGGTACTGCTGGAACTGTTGACGGATGAAGGCGTGGGGACTT
>DRLE01000272.1 GCA_011051475.1 Gammaproteobacteria bacterium | reverse complement strand
TCACCCAGGCATTGGTCAGGCCGGGAAACTGGATCAGTTCATTCAGCTCCTTTTTAAGCTTGTCCATGGTCATGCCCTCACGCCATTCTTCATGCGGCCTGAGCAGAATGGTGGTTTCGATCATGGTCAGCGGCGCCGGGTCGGTGGCGCTTTCCGCGCGCCCGACCTTGCCGAACACGGTTTTCACTTCCGGCACGGTCTTGATCAGCTTGTTGGTCTGCTGCAGCAGCTGCTCCGCCTTGCCGGCAGAGACTGCCGGAAAGGCGCTGGGCATATACAGCAGGTCACCTTCATCCAGCTCCGGCATAAACTCCGAGCCCAGATGCTGCAGCGGCCACATGCCGACAATAACCAGCAACAGGGCACCGGCCAGTACCAGCTTCGGTGAATGCAGCACCATATCGATCAGCGGCTTATAGCCGGCTATCAGCACCCGATTGATCGGATTCTTGTGTTCCGGTGTCACATGACCGCGAATAAAATAACCCATCAGCACCGGCACCAGGGTCACCGAAAGAAAAGCAGCACCGGCCATGGCAAAGGTTTTGGTAAAGGCCAGCGGTGCGAACATGCGCCCCTCCTGCGCCTCCAGGGTGAACACCGGCAGAAAGCTCAGGGTAATAATCAGCAGCGAGAAAAACAGTGGCGGCCCGACTTCCTTCGAGGCTTCAAGCATGACCTGCCAGCGGTTTTCATCCGTCACCTCCGTATGCTCCATATGCTTGTGCACGTTTTCCACCATCACAATGGCCGCGTCCACCATGGCGCCGATGGCAATGGCGATCCCGCCCAGCGACATGATATTGGCGTTAATACCCATGCGATCCATAATAATAAAGGCAATCAGAATACCCACCGGCAGCGAGAGAATAATGACCAGGGCGGAACGCAGATGGAAAAGGAAGATGCCACAGACCAGCGCCACCACCAGAAATTCCTCGATAAGCTTGCCGTACAGGGTTTCTACCGAACGCTCGATAAGCGCCGAGCGGTCATAGGTTTCGACGATTTCCACGCCTTCAGGCAGACTGCGGGAGAGTTCCTCCAGCTTGGCCTTGGCGGCCTTGATGGTTTTCAGCGCATTCTCACCGAAGCGCATAACAACAACGCCGCCGACCACTTCACCTTCGCCGTTCAATTCGGCAATACCGCGACGCAGTTGCGGCCCCAGGCGAATCTGCGCCACATCCTTGAGCAGAATTGGCGTACCCTGGTTATTGACGCCCACGGGAATATTGCGTAGATCATCCAGGTCATCAACATAGCCGGTCGCGCGCACCATGTATTCGGCCTCGGCCATTTCAATCACCGAACCACCGACTTCCTGGTTACCCCGTTGTATGGCCCGTTTGACCTGGGCCAGTGGCAGGTTATAGGCGCGCAGGCTGTCAGGATCGAGCACCACCTGATACTGCTTGACCATGCCACCGATGGTCACGACCTCGGACACACCCGGCACGGTCTGCAGTTCGTATTTCAGAAACCAGTCCTGGATACTGCGCAACTGGGAAAGGTCGTTTCCGCCGGTACGGTCAACCAGGGCATATTCATAGACCCAGCCGACACCGGTCGCGTCCGGCCCGAGCTCGGGCCTGGCCGCCGCCGGCAGCTTGCTGGTTACCTGGCTGAGGTATTCCAGCACGCGCGAGCGCGCCCAGTACATATCGGTACCGTCCTCGAAGATAACATAGACATAGGAATCGCCGAAGAAGGAATAACCACGCACATTGGTCGCCTTGGGCACCGACAGCATGGCCGTGGTCAGCGGATAGGTCACCTGGTCTTCCACCACCTGTGGCGCCTGCCCGGGAAAGTTGGTTTTGATAATCACCTGCACATCGGAAAGGTCAGGCAGCGCATCGAGCGGTATCTGCCTGACAGAATAAATGCCGGCACCAGTGACGATAAAGGTCAGCATCAACACCATAAAGCGGTTGTTGATGGACCATTCGATAAGTTTACCCAGCATGATTACTCTCCTCTCTCGTTGCCAGACCCGTCCCTGGCACCATTCATGTCCTCGGTCATGGCATGAATGGAAGTAATCATGTAGTTATCCCCGTGTTTCTCCAGTTGGAACATGACTTTTTCATTCACGGACAGCTGACCCAGGTCCACGTCGGGCATAACATCGAAATCCATGGTCATGGCCGGCCAGCCGAGTTCGTCAATCGGCTCATGCTGAAGATTGATGGTTTTTTCATCCATATTGATCGACTGTACCACGCCACTGCCGGTAACACTTTTTACCGCGGTATCTGCAGCCTCTTTTGCCGGGTCTTCCATACGGTTGAGACTGGCACGCATACTGGCTTCAGAATCAATCAGGAACTGGGCGGAAGTCACCACGGTTTCACCCGCGTCCAGGCCTTCAAGTATTTCCACATAATCGCCGCTCTCGATACCCGCCGTGACCTGGCGCGCCTCAAAACGACCATCACCCAGCGAGATAATCACACGCTCCTCACGCCCGGTACGAATCAGCGCTTCCAGAGGTATGACAATGGTATCTTCCGTGGCGCCGCCGTAGATCTTGATATTGGCATACATATTGGGCTTGAGTTTTTCGCCGGGATTATCAAAACGCAGGCGGACTTTCAGGGTGCGGGTCTTTGGGTCCAGGGTCGGATAGATATACTCAACCTTGCCTTCCCAGACACGCCCGGGAATGTAGGACAGCCTGACCTCGGCCTGTTGACCGACTTCGACCCAGTCAGCCTGGCGTTCGAAGACCTCGGCCAGTACCCAGACACTGGAAAGATCGGCCAGAGTCATGACATCGTTTGTCGGTTTGACGAACATACCGTCACGCACCGGAAAATGCGAAACCACACCATCCTGCGGTGCGTAAACCGAAATAATCTGTTTTACCTTGCGGGTTTTAGTCAGCTCCCTGATCTGTTTGTCGGAGATACCCAGAGCAGACAGGCGCTCTTTCGAGGCATTGATCAGGTTCTTGTTGCCGGTATTGAGTGCAGTCACCAGTTCGTCCTGGGCACTGACCAGCAGTGGTGAATACACATCAAACAGGAACTGTCCTTTTTTAACGCGATCACCTTCCGATTCGACCGTCAGCTTTTCTATCCAGCCCTCGGTACGCAGATGAATGTGACTGACCTTCGATTCATCATAGTCAACGTAACCGACGGTATCGATACCGCGCCACAGCCGGGTACGTTCGCTTCTGGCCGTGCGCACACCGAGATTTTCCACGACGGCGGGGGATATCGTTACCGTACTGGCCGACTGCCCTTCCTCGCCGGCATACACCGGGATAAGGTCCATACCCATGGGTGACTTGCCCGGCTTGTCACGCTTGTAATTCGGATCCATGGGTGCAACCCAGTACAGAATTTCCTTTTCTTCGGCCACAGCCATGCTGCTGAAGGAGGCCAGTATAAAACCACTGCTTAGCAGCATGGCTGCTGCCAGGTTAAAAATCTTATTTGCTTTCATTGTCAGGCTCTCCTGTAATGTAAAGTAATCTCGCCTGTGCGATGGCGCGGTCAATCCGCACCCGCAAGTCTTCCAGGCGAACGTCCAGTTCGGTTATTTCAGCGCGCATCAGGGTGTTGAATTCGGAAACACCGCTTTGATAGGCTGTTAAGGCCGTGGCTGTATTATTTCGCGCCGAGGTCAGCAGACTGTTTTTATACAGCTCTTCACGCTCACCCAGACGCTGCCAGGCATAGTAGTTTTTATCGTAGTACTGCTTGAGCCGGCGCAGCCTGTCATCCATCGAATGACGTGCCGCTGCCGTTTTCTGGATATTGGATGCCACCTTCCTGTCCTGCCGGTTCTCGGTAAACAGTGGAATGTCCATGGTGACCATGGCGGTAAGAAAATCAACCCGGTCGCTATTGTCCGGATTCTGCCCGGAGCGGAAGCCATAATCGATTAGTGCGCTAAAGCCCGGCTTGTATTCCTGCCTTGCCATTTCAACCATCTGTTTGCTGGCTTCAACATTGGCGTTTTCCGCACGAATAACCGGGTGGTTGGGTATGACCTGGTTAAGGTCGACATCGGCAGGCAGCGCGGGCAATTGCGGGAATTCGAGACTGATAGGGTTCCACGCGGCATCACCTATCCACTGCGCGAGCGTCGAGCGATAACCCTCCTCTTTTGCCTGAATCTTGGTAATCCGGTCATCCAGTCTCGCCAGTTCAAGGTTGGCCAGTACCACGTCCTGCTGGCTGGAGCGCCCCGAGGCATAGACGGCTTCGGTAATCTTGACCAGGTCGGCGAACAGGTCCTTGGTCTCCAGAATAATCTGGTGCGCCGTGGTTTCGAAATACAGATTGAGGTAGGTTTCACGCACATCGCGGATGATTTTCAGACGCGCATCCTCGGCCAGCGACATGGCTGAACTGGACAGGTATTGCGACTGCTTCTGTTTTATCTCCAGGGTATCGCCGGCAGGAAAATTCTGCTGAATACCGACCTTTAACTGCGTCATGGCTTCCTGATCCAGCGAGAAGGTATCAACCGGCAGGTTTGATGCGCCCAGACGCAGTTTCGGATCGGGCAGCGTATCATCGGCATAGGACGCTTCTTCATAGGAACGCGAAGCTGCCCTGAAACGCTCAACGGAAGGATCGGACTGAACCGCCATCTGCTCGGCCTGTTTCAGGTCCAGCGCCAGTGCGGACGTTGCCGGCCATAAAGCCAGGCAGACAAGACCGAGTATTGTTTTATTTTTAAAGGGTAACGATAAATGACGCATGGCCATCTCCATAATTAAAACCGGTGTAGGTCTGATCAATGCAATGTAACAGATCAAACCCGCTAAATAAACGGATTAACTATGGAGCGTCAGCGGAGGTCGGGATGGCGGACTTAGTTCACGCACAACAAGTGCGTTTGAAATGGTTGCAATAACAGCCGTGGCAAGAAGCACGGGCGCATAACCACTGTCAGGGACCAGCAGGGAGGCTGACATGGCGAAATGGCAATCACTCATGCAGGCACCGCCATTACTGCAGCAGCCCTTGTAAGGTGTTGAAGCGTGCTGTTTGACAACAGAGCCCGCCGAAGCCGATAGCGCCGCCTTGTGCTGGCAGTGCTCAAGCGACATGGTAGCGGATGTATCGTCCATATTACAGGCAACCAGCTGCATGGCAAACGCGCCGCGCAGAGGCAGCAACATCAACATAATGATGAGCATGGAATGCAGCAGTTTGTTGGACGAAGTAGTCACGAATTCAATAATAGTCTTATGATTCAGCCGTAGCAAGTAAATGCCTGATAATGCTCTGTCCCGTATTTCGGAGAAAAGTTCAGTGACTTTGCCAAAACAGCACGAACAGCCTGCCCCTGCTACCAGAACATGCGGTATCAGAACTCAGACGCACAAGTCCCTGTTTTATTCCCCGAACGGATGATTCAGGATAATGGTTTCATCGCGTTCCGGCCCGGTAGAGATAATATCCACCGGCACACCAACAATTTCTTCCAGACGCTTCAGGTAGTTGCGTGCATTTTCCGGCAGGGCGTCCAGGCTTTTCACGCCTTCGGTTGAATCGGACCAGCCCGGCAGTTCTTCATAAACCGGTACGCACTGTTCAATGGCATCGGCGCCCAGCGGCGGCATGGTGATCTCATTACCGTCAAACCTGTAGTGCGAACAGATCTTGATGGTTTCCAGACCATCGAGCACATCCAGCTTGGTGATACACAGCCCGGTCAGGCTGTTGATCTGCGCGGCACGGCGCAGGGCGACACCGTCGAACCAGCCGCAACGGCGACTGCGTCCGGTGGTGGCACCGAATTCATGACCCTTGGTGCCAAGATGGTTGCCGACATCATCGAACAGTTCGGTGGGGAACGGACCGGCGCCGACGCGCGTGGTATAGGCCTTGGTAATGCCCAGGATATAATCCAGGTCTTTCGGGCCGATACCGCTGCCGGTACAGGCGCCACCGGCCGTGGTGTTGGATGAGGTGACAAAGGGATAGGTACCCTGGTCGATATCCAGCAACGTGCCCTGTGCGCCCTCGAACATGATATTTTTGCCCTGTTTGCGATAACCGTCCAGCATTTCGGGTACATCGGCAATCAGTGACAGCAGTTTCTCGCGGTAAGCGAGCACTTCATCCAGCACGCTCTGGTAATCGACCTCGTCCTGCTTGAAATAGTGTTTCAGGGCGAAGTTGTGGTATTCCATGACACCGGCCAGCTTTTCCTTAAACTTCTCCACGTCCTTCAGATCCGCCAGTCGGATACCACGACGTGAAACCTTGTCTTCATAACACGGACCGATACCGCGACCGGTGGTGCCGATGGCGGCCTTGCCGCGGGCAATCTCGCGCGCCTGATCAAGCGCGATATGATACGGCAGGATCAGCGGACAGGCCTCGGAAATGCGGATGCGCTCGGAGGCGGGAATACCGCGCTCTTCAAGCTCGTTCAATTCCTTGAACAGGGCGTCGGGCGCCAGCACCACACCGTTACCGATCAGGCACATCACGTTCTCACGCAGAATACCCGAAGGAATCAGGTGCAATACCGTTTTTTCTTCACCGATAACCAGGGTATGACCGGCATTATGGCCGCCCTGAAAACGCACCACGGCTGCGGCGCGATCGGTTAACAGATCAACAATTTTACCTTTACCCTCATCGCCCCACTGGCTTCCGAGTACAACTACATTTCTAGACATGGTTATTAAACCTTATTGTTACATGTTTTAAATTAAATTCTTTTTTGCCGCAAAGAACGCAAAGGGCGCAAAAAAACGTTTGAACCAATCGTCATTGCGAGCAAAGCGAAGCAATCTGGTTAAGATAGCTGCTGCGCGAGACTGCTTCGCTTTGCTCGCAATGACAGCTCAATAGTTTTTCCACTATTCACTGTTCACTATTCGTTATTCACTGCGCGCCCTGCGCGCCAACCACTTTCCACTCACCATCAATCTTCTCAAGCGCGCCCGTGCAGCCCATCGCCACCGCGCCACCCTTCTGCCCCGGCAGTTCCTCAATAACCACCCTGCCTTCATTGCGCAGTTTGTTGATGGCGGCTTTCAGATCGACATCATTATCCGCCGGTGCAAAGATTTTTTCGTTTGCTGCAAACTGCTTGCCTGACAGGCGACTGAGGATTTTCAGGTCGGTGCTGAAACCGGTGGCGGCGCGGGCGCGACCGAATACCCGGCCGATATCATCATATCGACCGCCGCGGGCTATGGCCTGGCCCAGCTGCGGCACGAAGGCGGCAAATACCACGCCGGTCTTGTAGTGATAGCCGTGCAGCTCGGCCAGGTCGAAATGCATGGCAATGCCGGGCAGGCGTTGCTTGAGCAGCTTCGCGGTTTCCTGCAGATAGGCCACTGCCTGCTTTACCTCATCACTGGCGCCGGCGAACAGCTTGTCAGCACGTGCAAAGACTTCCTCATCACCATTGAGCAGGGCCAGACCTGAGAGCATGGTCTTAATGTCAGCATCTATGCTCAGTGTATCCAGCAGACTGTTGATTTCGGTAACCGCCTTACGCTGCAACATTTCAAACAGCAGCTTTTCGGTCTCACGGTCCAGACCTGCCTGTTTCGCCAGACTGCGGTAGATATCGACATTCCCCAGGTCGAGATAGACGCCTTCAAGTTCAAGCGCAGCGAAAGTCTGCATCATCAGGGCGATAATTTCGACTTCGGATTCAACACCGCCATGACCGTAAAGCTCGGCGCCAACCTGTAGCGGACTGCGACTGTCGCCGATGGATTCGGGACGCGTGTGCAGCACCGTACCGATATAGCATAAGCGCGTGGGTTCTTCACGCTGCAACTGGTGGGCATCGATACGCGCGACCTGCGGGGTCATGTCGGCACGAATCCCCAGGGTACGACCGGAAAGCTGATCAACCAGCTTGAAGGTCTGCAGGTCAAGGTC
>DRLE01000271.1 GCA_011051475.1 Gammaproteobacteria bacterium | reverse complement strand
TCAAGCCCGGGCTGGCGGCCTATGTGCCTTTTGCGCATGACTACCCCGGCGCGCCGGATCAGCTCGATGAGGCCACCGTGCTTGGTGATATCAGGCCATTACTGGAAAGTGACAGGATTGAAAAAGTCGGCCAGAACCTGAAATACGACGCCCATGTACTGGCCAACCACGGTATTGCGCTGAAAGGGATTGCCGAAGACACCATGCTGGAATCCTATGTGCTCGATTCCACTCAGCGCCACAATATGGACGACATGGCTCTGCGCCTGCTCGGTCGTCAGACCATTCATTTTGAAGACATAGCCGGCAAGGGCGCAAAACAGCTCACCTTCAATGAAATTGCGCTGGAAGAGGCCGGGCCTTATGCGGCCGAGGACGCCGATATCACCCTGCAGCTGCACGAAAAACTCAGTGCCATGCTGGCAAAGGAACCGGCACTGCAATCGGTGTATAAAGAGATCGAACTGCCGTTGCTAAGCGTTCTGCTGAAAATCGAGCGTCACGGCGTTATGGTCGATATCGACATGCTGGCGAAGCAGAGCCGGCAGCTGGCCGAACGCATGCACGAGCTGGAACAGCAGGCCTATGAAGAGGCCGGCGAAGTCTTTAACCTGGCTTCCCCCAAGCAGCTGGGCACCATTCTGTTCGAAAAGCTGAAAATTCCGGCAAAGAAAAAAACCAAAACCGGCCAGTATTCCACCGCCGAAGACGTGTTACAGGAGCTGGCGGAGGAATACCCGCTGCCGAAAATCATTCTTGAACACCGCAGCGTCGCCAAGCTCAAGTCCACCTATACCGACAAGCTGCCGCAGCAGATAAACCCTGAGACCGGCCGCGTGCATACTTCCTATAACCAGACGGTTGCCGCCACCGGCCGGCTGTCGTCCACCGACCCCAATCTGCAGAATATCCCGGTGCGCACCGAGGAGGGACGGCGTATCCGCCAGGCCTTTGTTGCACCCAAAGGCTACAGGATGCTGGCGGCGGATTACTCCCAGGTCGAGCTGCGCATTATGGCGCATCTCTCCGGCGACAAGGCCCTGCTCAAGGCCTTTGCCGAAGGTGTGGATATCCACCGCGCCACCGCGGCGGAAGTTTTTGGCATACCGCTGGACGAGGTCGAGCCCGAACAGCGCCGTGCCGCCAAGGCCATTAATTTCGGCCTGATCTACGGCATGTCCGCTTTTGGCCTGGCAAAACAGCTGGGTATCGGTCGTATGGAAGCGCAGGACTATATTGATGTCTACTTTGCCCGTTATCCCGGGGTGAAGGCATACATGGACCGTACCCGCGAACAGGCCAGGGAAAGAGGCTATGTCGAAACCGTCTTCGGTCGCCGCCTTTACCTGCCGGAAATCAATTCAAGGAATGGTCAGCGCCGCCAGTATGCCGAGCGCACCGCCATCAATGCGCCCATGCAGGGCACCGCTGCCGACATTATCAAGCGCGCCATGATCGCGGTGGACCATGCCCTGGAAAAAAGCAGGCTGGATGCCCATGTCGTTATGCAGGTACATGATGAACTGGTGGTCGAGGTTAAAGCCAGTGACGTTGAAGCACTGGCGGACCTGGTGCGAACCGAGATGGAGCAGGCCGCTGAACTAAAAGTGCCGCTGGTGGTGGGAATCGGTATTGGCGATAACTGGGATGAGGCGCATTAGCGTTTTTCACCACAGAGGTCACAGAGGACACAGAGTTTCTGTATTTTTAAGCCGCTGTCATTGCGAGCGGTAGCCTAGCAATCCGGCTAAGGTGTTCATGGCGCATGGATCCTTCCTTCGGTCGTAAATGGTACATAGATGTACCACTTCTGCTTTGTTCACAATGACAGGCTATAGTAAATAGTTTTACTCCGTGTCCTCTGTGACCTCTGTGGTGAAAACGTTTCTACTATTCCGGCAAAGCCGCCGGATCGGTAAACACCCAGTCACGCCCCTTCACCGGCGTATGACAGTCGGTGCAGACCTGCGTGCCCTTCTGAAAAGGCTTTTGTTCCAGCCCTACCCAGCGCGCCCAGCCCCAGCCATAGGTGCTGGCGTATTTTTTGCTGTCCTTGAACATGAATTCGGCATGCACGAACCTGCCCGGTGCGGTTGCCGCCGGCCAGTTATCCAGTTTGTCGTCCTTCCACACGGTTTTACCGAGAATGGTGCCGTCCGGCCAGGGATTTGTCCGGCCACTTCGCGCAGCCTTTACCGCAATATCATTACCCAGGATGACGCGCAGGGTGTTGTTGTCGGTGCGGTGTGATACGGCAATCACCGACCAGTCCTGCCAGCCCTGTGGATAGGCAATGCCGTGTGACGCTTCTGGTGTGCCGGCGGCGACTGCGGTATTGAATAAAAAAACGGAAACAAAAAGGAAAAGATAGTGGTTAATGGTTTTCATGCTTATGCCCTCCTGAAAAGCAGGCTCTATCATACCTGAAGATGGATAACTAAAAACCCCCGGGGCTGTGCCATAAAGCTTGCGGAGGTGTTAACAGGACCCGCCAGGAGATACGGTTATTGTAAAAAATAACAACAAACCGGTATTTGCAAGCGGGTGTCAGGAAAAATACCGGAGGTGTGTTGTATCTTTCTGATTCCATTGATCGCATCAGGCTATTGTGTCGGCTTATAACGACCGTTTATCGGTATCCTCCCTGCATTTTATGCCGTTTGTCGGATGGCGGCAGTTTTCTTTTCTGTATAGTCTTTAATCATACCTAAGCATGAAGCAAGACCCATGTGTGAGTAGTGCAAAATATTTTGTGAATACGCTGTAGCCCGGCGTAGGTTCGCTCTCTCCCTTTTTGCGAACCGTAGGAACCGGCCTCCCCAATCCGGTTCCGCCTTTTGTTGCCCGGCCTTTGGCCGGGCTTTTTTTTGTCACGAAGCCACCGCATCCTGCTCACGCCCCTTACCTGCATCCATGCAGGCAAAGAACGCAAAAGGCGCGAAAAAGACCAGCGCTGACTTTGTGGTGAAGTATATACCCCGGTTAACAGCTACACTGCGTGGGTTTTGTCATCCTGTATATGGACTCCACATTGTTTGCAATAGCCGATAAAGACTCTGACAAGAAAAAACAAGCACACCTGTATATACGGTCTCTTATTGTGGACGCGACCCACTGACCCGAAATGTGAGCGTACCTTCATGCCTCTCTGAGCGACTGGTTTCCAGGAACCGTCAGGATGAACAGGTTTGATGAAGGCTGTTTTTGTCTCCTGGCTCCTGGCTCGGTCTTTGTCCGCTATTGCTAACTCGGTTGGCGCCTAGTTTGCCACATAGGCGCGATTATGGGCCAGTAGTGCCCAGGCGGTTCGTACGTTCTTGTTGGCAAAGGCCACCACGGCGCGGTTATCCCCCTGTCGCTCGGCCAGTTGCAGGAACCAGCGCGCCTTGTCGCTTAACGGCTTTTTCTGCGCTCTCAGTCTGAGCAGCACCGAGCGTGCTCCCTGTATCAGGTCGGCACGCAACTTTTTATGCCCCGTCGTCTTACTGATGCCAATGATAACTTCCTTGCCACCCGAGCTGTGTTGTTTGGGGGCGGTGCCGATAAAGGCGGCCGCCTCCTTGCCCCGCCGGAAGACGCGGGCATCACCCAAAGCGCAGATCAGGCCGGTGGCACTCACCGGGCCAATACCCTCAACCTTCATCAGCTCCCGGGCGGCAGGCAGTGAACGCAGCATGGTCAATATCTCTTTTTCCAGCGACTGAACCTGCTGATGCGCCTGCTGCCAGTCCTGCCAGTAGCAATGCAGGGCAAAGCGGGCTTCCATGGGCAAGCCATTCTCGGCATCTTCGAGAATCAGGGGTATCTGGCGACGCAGGGCGGCATAGCCCTTGGCCAGAACAATACCGAACTCAGCCAGGTGGCCGCGCAAGGCATTGCTCAGGCGGTTCTTGCGGGACTGATAGTGTGCCCGCACGCTCTCGAGTGTTGCCAGCGCCTGTTGCTCCAGGGTTTTATGGGGTGAGGCTTTGAGGTTCGGGCGTTTGGAGGCTTCGTAAATGGCCATGGCATCATTGGCATCGGTTTTCTGGCCATGACGATAAGCAGTGACCATCCGTGGTGGTAGCAACACCACTTCATGGCCATGGGCTTTTGCCAGGCGCGCCCAGTGTTGCGCGCCGGTGCAGGTTTCCATCACCACTTTGGCCGGTGGCTGTGTTGTCAGCAGACGGGCAAAATCCTTGCGCTTATAGGTTTTGTTCTTGCCGATCTGAAGGTCGTTCTTGAACAGTACACACTGAAAAACATTTTTTGCTATATCGGCTGCTATTACGGTACGATTGGTCATGTATGGACTCCTCTTTTTTGTTTGGTCGCAACCTAAACTAGCCAGTTTAGGAAGTGGAGTCCATACATTGAGCGGAGCTTAAGCGTAGCCGAAGGATCTTATGCCACTGTTTATTTTGGAGCACCAGATCCTTCGGCTTCACTGCGTTTCGCTCAGGATAACAGCAGGTGGTTTTTTGCTTTTTTCATGCCTTTTGCGTCCTTCGCGGCCAAATTCCAGGGCTTATAATTCCAGCCACTCATCCAGCTTTATCACCAGCTCCCCCAGCC
>DRLE01000270.1 GCA_011051475.1 Gammaproteobacteria bacterium | reverse complement strand
GACCGCCAGAGACGCGAAAAAGTGAATGAAGGCAAATATTCTGTTTTATGTCATCCTGAGCGAAGTCGAAGGATCTTGAGCCACTGAGCTGTAATGCATTACGGAGCATAAGATTCTTCGGCTTCGCTCAGAATGACAAATCCGGCGCAGACTGGCATGGAATGAAGTCGTTACCGGCAAATGTCCGGTCAGGCCCTCGTTTGATCAGGCTTGCAGATTCCGGGGCCTGTTTTACTGGACCGCCAGAGACGCGAAAAAGTGAATGAAGGCAAATATTCTGTTTTATGTCATCCTGAGCGAAGTCGAAGGATCTTGAGCCACTGAGCTGTAATGCATTACGGAGCATAAGATTCTTCGACTTCGCTCAGAATGACAAAGCCGATGTAGGCCGGCATAAGACGAAGTCGTTGCCGGCAAATGTCCGGCTATGCCATTGCTTAAAAGGCCTGCAGATTCCTGATTCTATTATACTGGTCCGCGAATAATGCAAAGGACGCAAAAAAAGCGAATATAAAAACCTGTTTTATTTACGTTGTTTCTTTCGCGTTATTTGCGGCCCCTGTTTTTTACCCGGCATAACAACAATAAACCACCATGCCCCAGTCCATACAGAAACAAATTGACAAACTGCGCGAGCAGCTGCGCTATCATTCCTACCGCTACTATGTGCTGGACGACCCGGAGATTCCCGACGCGGAATACGATCGCCTGTACAAACAGCTGGAAAAGCTGGAGGCCGAGCACCCGGAACTGGTAACACCGGATTCACCGACGCAGCGTGTTGGCGCCGCACCCTTAAGCGCCTTTGAGCAGATCAAACACGAGATACCGATGCTGTCGCTGGACAATGTGTTCAGCGAGGAAGACCTGCGCGCGTTCTATCAGCGCGTACAGGACCGGCTCAACAGCGACGAGGAAATCGAGTTCGTGGCCGAGCCCAAGCTGGACGGTCTGGCCATCAGTATCCGCTATGAGGATGGCCGGCTGGTCTATGCCGCCACCCGCGGTGACGGCACTACCGGCGAGAACGTGACGCAGAATATCCGCACCCTGCAAAGCGTGCCGCTGAAGCTGCTGGGCGATGATTACCCCTCGGTGCTGGAGGCGCGCGGCGAGGTGTTTATGCCAAAGGCCGGTTTCGAAGAGCTCAACCGGCGCGCGCGGGAGAAGGGCGAGAAGGAGTTTGCCAACCCGCGCAATGCCGCCGCCGGCAGCCTGCGCCAGCTCGATCCCGCGATTACCGCCAGCCGGCCGCTGAGTTTCTACTGCTATGCCACCGGCGTGGTTGAGGGCCTGGCAGATGGCAGTGATCAGCTGGCCGATACGCATTACGGCATTCTGCAGCGCATGAAAAGCTTCGGCTTTCCGGTCTGTGATGAAATAAAAATCGTTCGGGGTATCGATGAATGCCTGGCTTTCTATAACGATATTCTCGCTCGCCGCGAGGCGCTGCCCTATGATATTGACGGTATTGTCTACAAGGTGAACGCCATTGCCCTTCAGCAGCGCCTGGGTTTCGTGGCGCGCGCGCCTCGCTGGGCGATTGCCCACAAGTTTCCCGCGCAGGAGGAGATCACCCGCGTGCTGGCGGTGGATTTCCAGGTCGGGCGCACCGGCGCGATCACTCCGGTAGCCAGGCTGGAGCCGGTATTCGTCGGCGGGGTCACCGTCAGCAATGCCACCCTGCACAATATGGATGAAATCCGGCGCAAGGACATCCGTGTCGGCGACCAGGTCATCGTGCGCCGCGCCGGGGATGTGATTCCCGAAATCGTCCAGGTGGTGCCCAATTCGCGCAAGAAGGATCTGCCCGAAATCAAAATGCCCCAGCGCTGCCCGGTCTGCGGCTCGGCCATCGAGCAGATCGAAGGCGAGGCCATTGCCCGCTGTACCGGCGGTCTTTACTGCCGCGCCCAGCGCGCCGAGGCCATCAAGCATTTTGCCTCGCGCAAGGCCATGGATATCGACGGCCTGGGCGACAAGCTGGTAGAGCAGCTGGTCGAGGAGGAGCTGGTCAACAACCCGGCCGATCTGTACAAACTCGACCTTGAAACCCTGGCCTCACTGGAGCGCATGGGCGAGAAATCCGCGCAGAATATTCTCGATGCCCTGGAGAAAAGCAAGCATCCCACCCTGGCGCGTTTTATCTACGCCCTGGGCATTCGCGAAGTCGGCGAGACAACGGCGATGAACCTGGCCAGTGAGTTCAGAAGCTTCGAGGCGGTGAAAAACGCCAGCTACGATGAGCTGGTCGAGGTGCCGGATATCGGCCCCATCGTGGCCCAGCATATTGTCAATTTCTTTCAGCAGGAACATAACCTGGAGGTTATCGATCAGCTGTTCGCCGCCGGTATCGTGGTACAGGAAGTCGAAACATCAGAGCAGGCGCAGACGCCCTTTACCGGCAGGACCGTGGTGATTACCGGCACCCTGCCGAGCATGTCGCGTGAAGAGGCCAAAGCCAAACTGCTGGCCGCCGGGGCGAAGGTATCCGGCAGTGTTTCCGCAAAAACCGACTACCTGCTGGCCGGCGAAAAGGCTGGTTCCAAGCTGAGCAAGGCGGAAAAGCTGGGCGTCAAGATTATCGATGAGCCGCAGATGCTGAAAATGCTGGCTGAGAGGCAATAAGCGGTCGCACAGCGGGCTTATCGTTTCTGTGTTTTCAGTGGATGCGCATTGAGATAGGCTTCGAGGCCGGGGAAATGTTCCGTGCCGTAGTTTGGCGGTGACCTGCGTTTGAGCATACTGAAATCACCGGTGGCCAGTACTTTTTTCAGATAGGCCTGGTTCTTGCCCAGGCCGTTGATATAGCAGGCCTCGCCGTCGAAATGGGCAATTTCATAGCGGTAGACCTTGTTGAACAATACGTTCAGCCGGTTTTCCAGTTCGTTTTCATAGAAGCGGGGCGTTTTTTTCAGCAGGTCTTCCCCGGAATGGTAGAGAACGGTTTCATTGCCGTTTTCATCGGTTTTCACCGCCAGCCCGCCCAGCACAAACTCGGGATAGAGACGGTCACGGCATTTTTCCAGATAACAGCGATCGGACATTTGCGCAATCAGGTCGGCGGTGCCCAGCATGTGGCCGAGCAGGTGCCACTTTTCATCCGGCAGGCGGATATTCTCCGGTAATACTTCGTAGCCGGTGTAGTGCACCATATTGGCGGCAATCTGAGCGTATTCCCCCAGACCGATCTTGTGCAGATAGCGCTTGAGAAAATCGGCGCTGCGGGTGACGTGTATGCGGGTGTATTCGGCGCCGTTGAAATGGTGATGGTCGTGTTCGTGACGGATATAACCCGAATCATGGTATAGCGCGGTAATGATGCTGATGACAGCGTGCTGCGCACCCAGGCGTTCATCCCTGGCGACGCTGCGCTCGTGGCCGTCGATCAGACGGGCCAGTGCCAGGGTCATGTCCATGGTGTGCTGCTTGTCGTGATACAGGGTATCGCAGGGCAGGTAGCCGGGGTATTCACCTTCGAACAGGCGCTCGCAGTCGGCAAATGCCTGGATCAGGGCATTGTCGTCGAACTGACCGAAGGCGCTGCGGAAAATCGTCAGTACCGCATCGCGCACACGGTCGGCGCTGGTCAACTCGATGTCATCCCTGATATCGTAGGTTGATCTTCTATGTCTCATACAGGATGACCGAAGATTACGGATAATTACTTTTACTTATAGTCGAAAACCTGCGGTTTGCACCCTGTGCTGACTATTTGCTGGTATGGGTATAACTGCCGTCCCAGTTTTCGCCGGGCGGATGTTCCCGGAAATAGATAATGCGATCAAGGTAGATCTGGTAGATCTTGCGCTCGGGATCGAGACGGCTGATACCGAAAATTTCGCGCTCGGCGGCATCCCAGTTCTGCGCGCGGTAGTGCTTGATGCCGATATGGAACTGTTTCAGGCGTTTGCGCTCCTCGCGGCTGACGCTTTCAATCGGCCCCAGCGGCTCGTAGATGGTTACCGGCTTGTCCTTGCCCTTGACCCGGACCCGGTCGAGTTCGCGGTATTCGAACTCCGGCACGGCATGGCGGGTGTATTCACTGGTGATAATGTCAACGCCGTACACCTTGGTCAGGCCTTCCAGGCG
>DRLE01000269.1 GCA_011051475.1 Gammaproteobacteria bacterium | reverse complement strand
TGAACCCGGCGGCGCTGAAAGTGCTGGGCCGTCATGATGTCAAGCCACTGCTGGGCATGAGCGCCTTCGAGGCCTTCCATGTCAATCATCCGCAGTCGGGCCGTGACCTGCTGAAAGAGGCTTATTATTCCGGCGAACAGCTCAAGGGCTGGGAGACTGTTTTCCGCCACCAGAGTGGCAAGGAAATTCCCGTCGACTGTACCCTGTATACGCTGACGGTCAATGGCAAGCAGGAAGGTTCGGTGATCGCCTTCCGTGATATTTCCGAGCGCAAAATGATGGAAGAGAAGTTGCGCTGGCAGGCAACGCACGATCATCTGACCGGTCTCTATAACCGCCGTTATTTTGAAAGTTACCTGGAAAAGGAAATCGACAACGTCAAACGCTCGGGCATTATGAGCGCCGTGGTTTATCTCGATCTTGACCGCTTCAAATACGTTAACGATACCGCCGGTCACGAGGTGGGGGACAAGATGCTGGTCGACCTGAGTCAGGTTGTTAACAAGCACCTGCGCCGGCATGATATAGCCGCGCGTATCGGTGGTGACGAGTTCGCCCTGATCCTGAAAAATGTCGATGAAAGCCTGGCTGTCAGCATTGCCGATGAAATCCGTACATCCCTGTCCAACCTGCGGGTCAATCACGAGGACAAGGTCTACCATGTGAATGCCAGCTTCGGCGTGGCCATGATGGATATCCCCAATATTACCGCCGGCGATCTTATGGCCAATGCCGATATTGCCTGCCATATCTCCAAACGTATGGGTCGTAACCAGACGCATATGTACGAGCCCAGCAGCGACGAGCGCAACACCATGGGCAGTGAACTGGGCTGGTCGGTTCGCATCAAGGAAGCGCTGAAGAACGACATGTTCCAGCTGCACTACCAGCCGATCATGCAGATGAGCGATATCGACCTGATCAATCTGCCGGCGCAGGACGGTGTGCTCTGGCAGCGCTATCTCAATGAAAGCGACAAGATCTACAACTACGAAGTGCTGGTACGCATGATCGGTGACGATGGCGAGATCCACTACCCGGACAGTTTCATTCCCACCGCCGAGCGTTTCAACCTGATGATCGACATCGATATGTGGGTGCTGGAAAACGCCCTGCAGGAAGTCGTGGCCACGGGCCTGAGCAGTGACAAGATGCGGCTGTCGATCAATATTTCCGGCAATACCGTGGACAGCGATGATTCGCTGGAGAAAATCCACGACATGATCAGGAAGTACGATATCAACCCAGCCTCGCTGACCTTCGAGGTAACGGAAACCAGTGCCATAGCCAACCTGGAGCAGGCCAATGATTTTATCAATCAGCTGCGCAAGATCGGCTGCCGTTTCTCGCTGGATGATTTCGGCTCCGGCTTCTGTTCCTTCTCACAGCTGAAAAACCTGCCCACGGATTACGTCAAGATCGACGGACAGTTTGTGCGCAGCATGGCGCGTGGTGCTACCGACCGTGCCATTGTTACGGCCATGAATGATGTGGCCCATTCACTGGGACGCTATACCGTGGCCGAATACGTGGAAAGCCCGGAGATTGTCCGTCTGCTGAAAATCTGCGGCGTTGACAAGGTGCAGGGCAATTATATATCCGAACCATTAAGTGAACTGCCCAACAGCAATATTATTCGTTTCAAGCAGAAACACTTTCGCAACTAGAGACGTTTCTCCCTGACAGCAGGAGAGTGGTTTATGTGGGGCCGAACCGGAAAAACAATTGTTGCAGCCAGTCTGATATTGCTGTCGCATATTGCCGCTGCAAATCACACCATAAGTAGTGATGGTCGGGTTTTACTGCACTTGCCCGATGGATCTTCCGCCATAGCCGAGTATCTTCCCGGTGAGCGCGACAAGCCGACGCTGATTATTATTCACCCCTTTCTGCAGACCGGCGGCTTTTCCACCATTCGCCAGCTTGCCGATGAAATGTCCGATGCCGGCTACCCGGTTCTGCTGCCCACGCTGACACTGGGTGTCAGCGCCCGTGACAGGCCGTTGCCCTGCGAGGCTATTCATACCGACACTCTTGCCGATACCGCGAAGGAAATTTCAGCCTGGGTCAGCTGGCTGGAAAAAGGCGATAAAAACCGGCCGCCGGTGAAAACCATTATATTGATCGGGCATAGCTCGGGAACCCTGAATATTGCCGAGTATATCCGTTCACCTGCGTCCAGCGTAAGGAAAAGCATTCTTGTCAGCCTGCCGTATTTTTATGATGATGAAGGCAAGACCATTGACAGGCAGCAGCTGAAAAAAGCCAGGGAAATGCTTGCCCGCGGTGATAAAAACCTGGGCAAGTTTGCTCTGGCTTATTGCAATGAATATGTCGCCACACCGGAAGCCTTCCTGTCCTATGCCGAGCTCAACCGGAACCGGGTTATAAAGCTGCTGCGCCAGGCCAGGACGCAGGTGAAGATTATTCTTGGCAGTGCTGATGTGCGGGTGTCTCCTGACTGGTCCGCTCAGCTGCAAAAACAGGGTTTTGATGTGACAGTGATTGAAGGCGGCACGCACTTTTTCAACAAGGGTCATGAATTCGATCTGGTGGAAGCCGTGGAATCTGCGCTGGAACTGTAATTGCAATGAAGTTTCGGTTATCGGTAAAACAATATGCTCTGCTTATCAGTCTGCTGACACTGGTTCTTTTGCTCGTTTTCGGCTGGATCAGCCTGCAGGAGCTTGAAAAGACGGAAAAGGAAATCGTCAGCTGGCAGAGCGATCTGTCCCGGCAGGAACTGGAGCGGAGCCTGCAGAAACTGCAGGAAAAATCGTTGCAGGTTGCCAGCGCATTTGCCGGCTGGCAGGAAGTGCGCCAGCAACTGGAAAATCCGGAATATTATTCCTACTGGAAACTGCATCGTGCCAGGAGTGCGCCCATGCTGCCGGATGACGTGATTGATGTGGCGGTTTATGACAGCCATGGCAGGATGCTTTCACGTCTTCCCGGGCAGACGCTTATCGAGCAGTTGCCCGAGACGCTTCCCGCCCCCTGTGTGACCACGCGCGCCGGCGGGGAATCGGTTCTGACGGCCTTCAGTCCGGTAAAACGCCCGGTCAGTGGTGAGTTTATGGGCTATGTCGCCGTGCAGTTCTCTCTCAAAAGTCTGCTGAAAAAAATGGGGCATTTCAGTTTTATCGATGACGCCAGTTTGCACCTTGAGGTGCCCGAGGACAGGGAAGTGCCGCTGACCGAGAGTATCGATTTTTTCAGCTATGAGTTCAAGCAGGATGTTATCTGGCGCGCCATAGACCGTTTTATCAAAAAAGCCGGCCAGCATCTGCTGTTGATCGGTGTTATTCTCAGCCTGGTTCTTTATGTCTATCTCGCCCATATTGTGGCCGCACCGATCAGCCTGCTGATCGGGCATATCAAGAAACTGCGTGAAGACGAAAACATGAAGCCGGAGGCGTTGATACAACCGCTGGCCGTAAAGGAACTGGACGAGATTCGTGTTCTGCTTAACCGTTATCATGCCAGGCTGGATGATATTCATCGTGATCTTGACCGTACCAACAAGGAACTCTGGGAGCTGGCCCACCACGATCCGCTGACCGGTATTCTCAACCGGCGCGCCTTCAATGATTACTGGGAGAACGTGCTGAAACGGGGCGAGCCGGTCAGCCTGATGATTATTGATATCAATCACTTCAAGGCGCTGAATGACAGTTATGGACACCGTACCGGGGACAGTGTACTCAAGGGCGTCGTGGACTGTCTGACCGGTGTGGTCTGCAATGCAGAGCAGCTGTTCCGCCTGGGCGGCGATGAGTTCGCCTGTGTTTTAACGGGCAGTGATGGTGCCGCCTTGCAGGAAGTCGCCACTGGCATCAGGCAGGCCGTTGATGAGCATGATTTCAGCGTACTGGGTATTTCCGAACCGGTAAAGGTCAGTATCGGTATTGCCATTGCGCCGCAGATCGACCAGCTGAGTGTGACCGGGCTTATCCGTCAGGCCGATATCGCTATCTACCAGGCCAAGCGTCCCGGCAGCGCGGGTATCGTGGTGTATTCCGAATCGCTCGGTGATATGAAGCAGGACCTGTTCTCCAGTAAAACCTACAATGCCGTGTATAAGGCGATTGAGCATGGTCACGGCCTGCACATGTTCTACCAGCCGATTGTTTCACTTGAGGATAACCGCATCTGCTATTACGAAGCCTTGCTGCGTATCCGCCATAATGATGAATGGATCTACCCCGACAGCATCTTTCCGATTATCGAGGCGCGCAATCTTGAGCAGGATCTTGACCGTGCCGTTATTCGCCAGGTGGCCAGCGATCTTGCGGCAGGCCGGCTGCCGGAAAATACCGGCGTCGCCATTAACCTGTCAGCTGCATCGGTGGCGCGCCAGGACGTGGATGACTGGTTCGAGCCGCTGGAACCGTATCTTTCCAGTCAGAACATGGTTATCGAGGTAACCGAAACCGCACTGATAACACAGCTTGAACGCGCCACGGAGAACCTGGAAAAGCTCAGCCGTAAGGGTTTTCGTGTTGCCCTGGATGACTTCGGTAGCGGCTATTCATCGATTCGCTATCTTTCCTGTATGCCGGTGAATATCGTCAAGTTCGATATTAGCCTGATACGCGATCTTGATAATGATGAGCAGCAACCGATTATTACCGGTCTGAGCCGGATTATATCCGGGCTGGGTTACAGCATGGTGGCCGAGGGTATTGAAGATGTGACGATGCGGGACAATGCCATAGCTGCCGGGTTTGAATATGCACAGGGTTATCTGTTTGGCAGGCCGGAGCAGGAGCCGGTGGTTTCGGTGCGTGTTGAGGATTGATTTTTTGCCGCAAAGCTACCGCATCCTGCTCACGCCCCTTACCTGCATCCATGCAGGCAAATGACGCAAAGGGCGCGAATTACAAAACAAACTGTTTTACAGACTGTAGGCCACGCATAAGCGATAGCGTTGCTGGCGTTTTATAATAACCTGCCGGCAACGCTATCGCTTATGCCGGCCTACGTAAATACAGTCCCGGCACAAAATAACAGAAAATAATTTTGCGCCCTTTGCGTTATTTGCGGCAAAAAAACACAGACCAAATCAGGCCAGCCAGTCCCG
>DRLE01000268.1 GCA_011051475.1 Gammaproteobacteria bacterium | reverse complement strand
GATCTGCCCGCAGGTCTGCGCCAGGGCGCTGCCGCCAAGGCGGTTTTTGCCGCGTCCCAGGTCGACCAGTAGCAGGCCGGTATCGTCGATATCGGTGCGAAGCTGCGGCGTCAGGGTATTGCGCACATCATTCACCGGCGCGAAGGCGGTAATAATCAGCGACAGCGGCGCGGTCACTGACTTGTTCTCGCCCTTACCATTATTATGCTCCTGCCATACGGTTTTCATCGACATCGAATCCTTGCCCACGGGTATGGTCAGCTCCAGCTCGGGGCAGATTTCCATGCCCACGGTTTTTACCGTGTCATACAGCTTCGCGTCTTCGCCGGGATGCCCGGCGGGCGCCATCCAGTTGGCCGACAGCTTGATGTCGGAGAGTTTTTCAATATCGGCAGCCATAATATTGGTAATGGCTTCGGCCACGGCCATGCGCGCCGAGACCGGACCGTCGAGCAGCGCCAGCGGGGTGCGCTCGCCCATGGCCATGGCTTCGCCGCAGTAGCCCTGATAGGCGCTGGTGGTGACCGCCACATCGGCCACCGGCACCTGCCAGGGACCGACCATCTGGTCGCGGCTGACCATGCCGGTCACGGTGCGATCCCCGATGGTAATCAGAAAACTCTTGCTGGCCACGGACGGCAGACGCAGCACATTAAAGGCCGCTTCGGTAATGTCGATTTCGCTGGTTTGCAGCGGTGGCTGAGCCACCTTGATGCGTTTCACATCACGCAGCATTTTCGGCGGCTTGCCCAGCAGTACATCCAGCGGCATATCGACGGGGTAATTGTCGAAATAGCGGTCATGCACCTTCAGCGTCTGTTCTTCGGTGGTCTCGCCGAGAATGGCATAGGGGCAGCGCTCGCGCTGACACAGCGCCCTGAAGTCGTCGATGCGCTCGGGGTTGACGGCAATGACATAACGTTCCTGCGATTCGTTGCACCAGATCTGCATCGGCGTCATGCCCGGCTCGTCATTGTGCACCTCGCGCAGTTCGAACTCGGCGCCGCGACCGCCGTCATACACCAGTTCCGGCAGCGCATTGGACAGGCCGCCGGCACCGACGTCGTGGATGGAGAGAATGGGATTGTCGTCCTGCGCCCAGCAGGCATCGATGACTTCCTGGCAGCGGCGCTCCATTTCCGGGTTGCCACGCTGCACCGAAGCAAAATCGAGGTCCTCGGCGCTGGCGCCGCTGTCCATGGAGGACGCCGCGCCGCCACCCAGACCGATCAGCATGGCCGGGCCACCCAGCACGACAATGGGCGTGCCCACCGGCAGCGGCAGTTTTTCGATATGCTGCTCGCGGATATTGCCGTAGCCGCCGGCCAGCATAATGGGCTTGTGATAACCGCGTACTTCCTCGCCATTGACGCCGTTGACCGTCAGCTCGAAACTGCGGAAGTAACCGGCAATATTCGGCCGGCCGAACTCGTTGTTAAAGGCCGCCGAACCGATCGGGCCTTCCAGCATAATATCCAGCGCCGAGACGATGCGCTCGGGCTTGCCGTAATCGACTTCCCAGGGCTGACTGTAGCCGGGGATTTTCAGATTGGACACGGAAAAACCACTGAGCCCCACCTTGGGTTTGGAACCGCGACCGGTGGCGCCTTCATCGCGGATTTCACCACCCGAGCCGGTGGCGGCGCCGGGAAACGGCGCAATCGCGGTGGGGTGATTATGGGTTTCCACCTTCATCAATATGGCAATGTGTTCATCGATATAGCGGTAGCGGTGGCTGTTACCTTCGGTCACAAAACGCGGTGCCTTATGCCCGCTGATCACCGAGGAGTTGTCGCTGTAGGCGCTGAGCACATCCTCCGAGTGGTTTTCATAGGTATTGCGGATCATGCCGAACAGGGATTTGTCCTGCTTCTCGCCATCGATAATCCAGTCGGCATTGAATATCTTGTGCCGGCAGTGCTCGGAGTTGGCCTGGGCGAACATCATCAGCTCGGCATCGACCGGGTTGCGCTTCTCGCTGCTGAAAAAATCGATCAGATAATCGATTTCATCATCCGACAGAGCCAGGCCCAGGCGGGTGTTGGCTTCAACCAGCGCCGCCCTGCCCTGCGCCAGAATATCGATGGATTCACCGGGTTGCGGTTCGTGGTGTTCGAACAGGCAGCTGGCCGCCTCCATGCTGTGCAGCACCATTTCCACCATGCGGTCATGCAGGCAGGCCGCCACCGCCTGTTTCTGTTCGGCTTCCAGGGCGGCATCGGCCTGCACATGGTAGGCCAGACCGCGTTCGATGCGCCGCACATTGTGCAGCTTGCAGTTATGGGCGATATCCGTGGCCTTGGATGACCAGGGCGAAATCGTGCCGGCGCGCGGCGTTACCAGAAACAGCTCGCCTTCGCTGGAGACCTCTTCCATATGCGGGCCATAACGCAGCAGCTTCTTCAGCACGCCTGTTTCAGCATCGCTCAGTGGCTGCTCACTGTCGACAAAATGCACGAAATGCCCGGTCAGCTGGGTTATCTGCGGCGAAATATCCTGAAGCTGTTTAAGCAGCTTTTCCTGGCGAAAACGGGATAAGGCGGGAGAACCAATAAATATATGCATTTTTCAGGGTCTGCGTGGGTTTATTATTATGCTTGAAGCGGGTCAAGGAAGTCGCGAATTTTACCCTGATTCAGGCTGCAAGTCGCCCCGTGGCGGTGATCTTCGCCCAATAAATTTCATGCCTGTGGATACCCGTCATTGCGAGCGTAGCGAAGCAATGACAGAACCGCTTGATATTTCCATATATACCCACATATACAGATAAACACGGTCAATAAAGGTTATAATACCGCCAGAACTTGACCGTTCTACTTCAGGGGATGACATGGCTTCGACGTGGGTAGCAAAACCTGAGGTGCATGCCGAGGTGCGATTTACCTCGTAAAACCATTCGCAAAACTTATAGTTGCCAACGACGACAACTACGCTTTAGCAGCTTAATAACCTGCTCATAGCCCTCGGCCTGACGTGTGCCTGTACGCTCAGATCACCGGGGTCGACCCATACAGGCTCGCGGTGAAGCATGTCCGGTGTGGATCCGTTAAAACTTATCCGGAATCGCGCTGTATTTTCCCTGCCCGTCGGGTAATACAGCGTTAAACCAATAGACGGAATAAGCATGTAGAGCCGAAGGCGGAGTGCTTGCGGACGCGGGTTCAATTCCCGCCATCTCCACCAATAAACAGGGCTGCCCGACAGGGTGGCCTTTTTTATTGGTGGAGATGGTGTTGAATTCAAGCCGCTCACGGTTCACTAAAATCGTCAGGAACGATTTTGAACGCGCGTCTTATGCGCGGCCCCGCAGGGGTGAGGCACAGGAGGTGCCGAATAATTCCGCCATCTCCACCAAACAACAAAACCACCCTTGCGGTGGTTTTTTTGTTTGGAGGTGCTAGTGTTGAATTTAAACCGCTCACGGGTTCAAAAATTCGTCTGGAACGAATTTTAACGTGCGCCTTTTGCACGGCCCCGAAGGGGTGAAATACAGGGAGGTATTTCATAATTCCCGCCATCTCCACCATCAGGATGCACACAGGCCATCCATGCCCTGTGTTTTCCGGTATTACTGCCGGGTTATCGTTATCTCATACGTTGCACTGGCTGAAACATTCTGGTATTGAGAAGAATTTTGTTTTAAAACCAGTACCGGCGTCGTATAGGTATAGGTTCCCGCATAATCGGGCGCTCCACTACCACTGCCCCATCCGGAGTCATAACATATCTGATGATTGTCGTATTTCGCGAGCACCTGGGAGCCGTCCACTTCCGCCAGACGCGTGCTCAGGGTCAGGCACTGGCCGCTGAGCGCGTATCGGTCGAATGAATAGGTGGAAGCCGGCCCATTGAGACCGTAAGTCAGGGTCACCGGTGCACCTGCGCTAACATAATTAGCATCTGGCAGGACATGCACAGGGTTACCATCGACCAGCATCTGCCAGGCACGTTCACAAGTCTGATCAAAAATGAAATTGAAATTGGAAGATTTCAAGCCTTCTAAACAGGCATGGTTCTGTACATTGACAAACTTGATGGTAATGCGATCAATCGGACCCAGATAGGCGGCAAAATCACTCGGTATCTTGTGCCAGCGTCCACTGACCCGTAACAGGGCAATATATTCAAGACGATCGGCCCCGATATTACCTGATGTATAGTTGTACCATGTCTTGCTGACCGGCCTGGCCGTATCGGCATGGACGACCCTCCAGCAGGCGCTGCCGTTATCACAGGCCAGCGTGTCGCCGACGGCCGGCATGGTATTAATCCCCGGTAATGATGCAAGTTCTCCTCGCAGATCACTGGCAGCAACGACCTGCTCCAGCAATACCACACGGTAATCGCTCAGGCTGGCTGGCACATCGGGGATATACCAGGAAACCGTGGTAGTCGGATCAGCGGCTGTCGGCTGTGTGCCCTTGAGAGAAAAGCGGATATTGACCGCTTCCAGCGGATTGTTGTCATCATTATCCGTCATCCAGTCGCCATCGGTATCCGGATTTTCAGGGTCGGATCCCAGAAGATATTCCGCCATATCACTCAGGCTGTCGCTGTCCGCATCGGCCAGCAGAGGATTGGCAGTAACTGCGTAACTGTAGGTAGTGCCCAGGTGATCGACGCGCCCGGCCAGCGGCGCATTGCCTACGATAGCGCCATCAACATAGAGCCGTTGTTCTTCCAGCGCATCATCATAGACCAGCGCAACATGATGCCAGGCGTCGTCATTGACGGCTGTATCACTGACGAGGACTTTAGCGTTGGCGCCCACCCAGAATTTGCCGCGTAGTTTACCGTCAGTGCCGATATACAGGGCCGGCACATAATGATTAGCCGCCGGATTATTGTAAGAGAACAACGGGCCTGTTGCTCCTGCGATTGTGCGGAAGCGCATTTCCAGGGTCATGGTTCGCTGTGAACTGACAAGACGATCAGGCAACTGGAGAATATCATCAGTACCGTCCAGCACAAAATGACTGCCGATGTCTGCATTACCATCAACCACGAAGCCGGACGTTGCATTGCTGACATTGACCAGTGTAATGTCATTGCCATTACCGCTTGAATCGGCAGCAATATCGTTGGCTGCGCCACTGACCGCATCCATATGCCACAGACCGATCAGTCCGGATTGCGACGCCAGTGCGACATTCCGGTTTGCACTGATTTGAGTCGCGTCTCGCGCCACATTCCAGAACCTGACTTCATCGATTTCAGCGGCAACAGTCTGGAAACCGGTTGCCGGCGCGGACGGCCAGTAATTGGTTTTACCATAGCCGATATAATTCAGGGTCATTTCACCGGCATCGGTAACGGTAACATTCCAGCCATCGATTTCCGCCTTGTCATTCAGCAGGTCGCCATCGGTGTCGGCAAGCTTCGGATTGGTACCATTGAGTATTTCACTGCGTAAACCCAGTTTGTCGCCATCTTCATCGTCGATAAACACCAGCCGTATCGAATCACCTGCAGCCACCTGGATATCCTGCAATGCCTGGGCATTGAGCACCTTGTAGACAACGGACGATGAGGCGCCGGCCGGGTTGACACCGGTACGGTCATAAATGGTGGTGATATTACCGAGACTGTTAAACGAAGTATGAATCAGCAACCAGCTGCGGTTTGCACCACTGCCGACAATATCACGCACGGCGCTGAAGCTGCTGGCGCCCGCCTGGTAGGGAATACGCAATACATTTTCAAGAATATCCTTCATACTGATCGTCAGGGTATCTGCATTGCCGGCAGTGGAAACGATATAACGCTCTGAATCACGTACCGGACCATAATCGATAATGACAGATGCCGTCTTGCTCTGGATATCGGTTTGATTGAACGCAAAGGCGATGCCGTTTTCATCGACAATTTCCGAGGCGGCGGCTGAAATGATCAGGCCATCGGTATCTTCCAGAATGCCGTAGGCTGTGGCCAGATCGAGTTCACCGGAAACAAAAACCATATTGCCGCTGCGCTGCCCTGGTACCAGGGTGAATTCGGGAAAACTGAGGAAGCTTGTATCGAAATTCAGATTGCCGATAAGGTTGTCTATACGTCCCTTGCGATCGACTTCAATAGCTGACAGGGTGAGAGATTTCAGCGTAAACGGCAGTGAACCATCATTGGTTACCGCAACTGACATGCTCAGGCTGCCGCTTGACCGGGTTATCGTCCGGTTCTGCTCCAGCGCCTTGCCCCTGGACAGGGCCTGGCTGTTTTCCTGGGTCTGGGAACGGGTCCAGCTGGTGGATGTTTCTTCGGTTGTGGTTTCTGTGTAGCTGTATGAAGCAGACACTTCCACGCTCGGATCAAGTGAAGCAGTCGCGGTCACTTCCATACCCTCGGTATAACTCCTCTCCACACTGGTAGAACGCGAGTCGGTGCGGCTGTTACTGACAGAAACGCTGGAGGCGGAACTGCGTTCGGTAGAGATGGTCTGGGAGCTGCCGGTGCTGTCGGTATAGTTAAGATCTATATCCGGCGCACTGGTAAGCTCAAGCTTCAGCCGTGGCACATCGGCAATCAGCGGATTGAAGCGGTAATTATCCTTATCGGGATTGAACGCCAGATCGATCACTTCGCGCCAGTCAGACAGTGAATCACCATCACTATCGGTAATATTCGGGTTGGTTTTATAGATATTGATCTCCTCCAGATCGGAGAGACCGTCATCATCGGTATCCAGTAACGGATCGACGGTATCCAGCACCGTGATATTAATCGTGCCCGTTGCAACACCGCCATTGCCGTCGATGGCTTTATAGGTGAAGCTGTCATTGCCGCTGAAACCCTTGTTGGGTGTATAGGTCATCACAGGGGATACGCCGCTCAACTCGCCGGTTAAGATACCGTTTGCAGGTTGGCCGGTAACACTGAACAGAATAACGCCGCCGGCCGCTGTATCCTCGGCCAGCAGTGTGGCGTGAACGCCCGCCTGTAAGGTAATGGTCAGCGAGGTATCTCTGGTCGTTGCCAGTGTCTGTGAACCGGCAAGAACGGTGTCCTGCCTGGCCGTGGAATTCTGGGCCGAATTGCTGCACGCAACCAGTGCAAGTGCAAAGAATGAAAATGTCAGCGATATTATCAGTCTCATCATCAATCACCTGTGTATACAAACAATCAGGTAAATACTAGTGCCCAGAAACATGGCTGTCGATTAACTAAAGTTAGTAATTGAATAAAATAGTCCGTCTCCTCCAGTACCGGATAAAATGCGGATTTGCAGCCCGTGATTCAGCGCAAACCGACATTCACCAGCGCCGCCTTGATATCAATCAGCCGGATATGATAAGTCGATGATGCGATATACTGCATCATTCAATGCTTCATTCAGGAATAAAAAAACCACCCTTACGGTGGTTTTTCTGTCCAAGGTTCAGGGTGGATGAGAAACCGGTGATACGGCTTCTGGCTTTCATCAGGAACAATCCTGAACGCACGCTTTATGCACAAGCCGCCCGGAACCGGGGCTCAGGATGTAACGAAAGATACACGTCCGGGCATTCAGGTCCTGGCAAACCGTTACAGCATCCAGTAATCGGTCAAACACAAACAGACCGGGCCGCTCATCAGGAAGAGTGACCCGGTTGTTTATCGATTGTATTTTCAGCTGTATTGATCAGCTGCTTAGCAGAACTTGATAATATGCTTGTGTCCCTTGCTGCAGGTAATTTCCATATTATTAAGACCATTGTCGTCCTGGTCCACGTAAACTTCCTGCGGTCCGCTGATATTGTGTTCAGTGCCATTGGCAAGACTGACAATGATTTCATCATTCGCATCATCATAGGAAATGCCAGCGAGCTTGACGCCTCTGGACTCAAACTGATCGCCTACATCTTTACCGACGACTTCTACCTCTACGGCTTCGTCCGGCAGGACGCGACTGAAATTGTCAAAATAATGCGCCAGATCTTTTTTCTCAATTTTTTCTGTTGCCATGATTTTCTCCTCAGGTTTACAGGCCTGTAATAATCAGTATTGTACTTTCCTATATGAGGTGAAAAAAACGATTATCAAGCCCCGGTCAATAGAATATTGACCGATAACTTCATTGCGGGCGCTTGTCAGCCAGCCATTGTGTCTGCGCACCACCCTCAGTGGCAAAATGCGCCTTCAGCAGGTCTTCGTAGCTGCGTATCCGCTCGACATAACGCACCGGTTCACTACCACGGGCATAGCCGTAGCGCAGATCCCTGTAGTATTTCTTTTCGCTGAGCAATGGCAGTACCTCCTTCATTTCATGCCAGCGGTCGGGGTTTTTCCCCAGCTTTCGGGCAAGCCCCTGGGCATCACGAAAATGCCCACGGCCGACATTATAGGCAGCCAGCGCCAACCAGCTGCGTTCAGGCTCGTCCACATGCCCGACCATTTTTTTCATTTTGGCGAGAAACTTCGCGCCAGCATAGATATTCTGTTTGGCGTCAAGCCGGCTGGTCACACCCAGGGATTTGGCTACCGGCTGGGTCAGCATCATAATGCCACGCACACCGGTCGGGCTTTTGGCACGCGGGTCCCAGTGTGACTCCTGGTAGCTCTGCGCTGCCAGCAGGGCAGGTTCAATACCGTTTTTTCTGGCCGCATCGATAAAATAGTCCCTGTATTTTGGTAACCGGGTTTTGATACGGCGTAAAAACTTGTGCACATCGACATAATCGAATATTTCAACATATCCGTAATATTTTTCCAGCAGGGCGGCATGTTCGCCCGACTCGACACTGTTATTGAACCAGTTGCTTATCGCCTCACCCAGATCCGGGCTGTTTTTAGGGTAGGCCCAGGCCAGCCTGGAGTTCTCCGCAAAAATGTATTTGTTCTGCAGTTCCGTGTGGTAACGGCGCTCAATCGAAAACAGGTTTGAATCACTGATGGTGCACTGGATTTTTCCTTCGGCCACCTGCTGCAACAGCTGCTGCGTGTTAAGATCATGATCCGTCACCCAGCTTATGCCTGTAAAGGGT
>DRLE01000267.1 GCA_011051475.1 Gammaproteobacteria bacterium | reverse complement strand
TCCTGCCGCTGGTGCTGATGCCCGGCATTATGGGCAAGTTTATGATGGTGGTGCCGCTGGTGGTCTCCATTGCCCTGGCCATCAGCCTGGTAGAAGCCTACTGGATGCTGCCGGCGCACGTTATCGCCTCGAAAACCGATTTCAATCAGCCCTCGAAAATCCAGCAGTGGCGCCATCGCTATACCCACAAACTGCAGATTGCCTATGTGCGCGCCCTGATCAGGGTCATGCGCTATCCGCTACGCGCCATGGTGGTTATTGTGCTGCCCTTTATTCTGGCAGTCGGCGCCATTGCGGCGCAGATGGTCGAGTTTAACTTTTTTGCCAGCGACCCGATCCGCAAGTTCTATATCAATGTGGAAATGCCGCCGGGCACGCCGCTGCAGCAGACCCTGAAAACCACGGTCGAAATCGAGTCCATAGCCCGCAGCATCCTGCACAAGGACGAAACCCGCGCCCTGGTCAGTTATGCCGGCCAGATGTTTACCGAGAAGGAGCCGTTCTTCGGCAACCAGTACGGGCAGATCATGGTCAGCCTGAAGCCCGATGACGACAACCGCTTCCGCCATGTTGACACGGTGCTCAACGCAATCCGCAGCGCGGTCAGCGACTACCCCGGACCGCTGAACATTTCCTTCTTCCGTCTCGCCGGCGGCCCGCCGGTAGAAAAACCGGTCAGTGTCAAGATACGCGGTGACAAACTTGAACAGCTGCAGCAGGCGGCCGATGCCCTGAAAGGCATTCTGCACAGTATCCCGGCCATCAAGGACATTTCCGATGATGCCTCCAAAGGCCGCAATGAGCTGAACCTGGTATTCGACAGCTATGCCATTCAGCAGAGCGGTATCAGTCCTGCCCTGATCGCCCGCAACCTGCGCCTGCTGGTCGACGGTGAGGTCGTCGCTTCCATGCAGCACCAGGGCGAAACCCTGGACATTCGCGTACGTGCCGAACCGCGTGACCTGCACACCATTGAAAGCCTGCTCTATACCCAGATCAGCCTGCCCGACGGCAGCAGCCGGCCACTGTCCTTTTTCCTTGATGACAGCCGGGATACCGGGCCGGGCAATATCCGCCACTATAACTACCGTCGCGCCATTACTATCGAAGCCGATCTCGACAAGAGCGTCATGAACACGGTCGAGGCCAATGAACTGATCCAGCAGCGCTGGCATGCCATTGCCCACCGCTTCCCCGATAACGATCTCGACTTCAGCGGCGAGCTGGACGACATCAAGGAAAGCATGAATTCCATGCTCACCCTGCTGCTGTTCGGCACACTGCTGATCTACGCCATCCTCGGCACGCAGTTCAAAAGCTATTTCCAGCCCTTGATTATTATCTCCACCATTCCCATGGCATTTACCGGTGTTACCCTGGGCCTGCTGATTACCGGCAACCCGCTCAGCCTGTACACGCTTTATGGCGTAGTGGCCCTGGCCGGTATCGCGGTTAATGCCGCCATCGTGCTGATTTCCGCTGCCAACGAGCGCCTGCGCCGGGGCATGAAAATCACCCACGCCACTATATACGCGGCGCGCCGACGTATTATTCCGATACTGATCACCACCCTGACCACCATTGCCGGCCTGTCTTCACTGGCCCTGGGCCTGGGCGGCAAATCCCTGATCTGGGGACCGGTGGCTACCGCCATCGTCTGGGGGCTGGCGTTTTCCAGCCTGCTCACCCTGTTCGCCATCCCCCTGCTGTTTCGTCTGTTTGTCAACGATCAGAGCGGCAACGGGCAGAGCCAGAAAAACCCGCTATAATTACTGTTTTCGCCCCGAACATTGGTGCGATAATGACAGAACAGGCATTGAATTTAATGGCATATCGGGCGGCGCCATTCAGCCACTTTATTTGCAATAGGCCGCAAATTTATGGTAAATAGTCGCTCGCAAAAATTTATACCGAAAAAGATACACCTAAGTTATTGATTTTATTTAATCCAGAAAATACACACCAAGAAACACTGGAGTTCTAGATGGCAAATACAGCGCCAATTACAAACCACACCTTTAAGCCTTATAAAGAGAAAAAAGGTGAAGAATACATGAATGAAGCGCAGCTCAAGCACTTCAGGGAAATCCTCAATGCCTGGAAAATGGAGCTGATGTCGGAAGTCGACCGCACCGTGGACCACATGAAAGACGAAGCCGCCAACTTTCCCGACCCCGCTGACCGCGCTACCCAGGAAGAAGAATTCAGCCTCGAACTGCGCACCCGCGACCGCGAACGCAAACTCATCAAGAAAATCGACGATACTCTCGCCCTGATGAACACCGGCGAGTACGGCTACTGCGAAACCTGCGGCGTCGAAATCGGCCTGCGCCGCATGGAGGCACGTCCTACCGCAACACAGTGCATCGACTGCAAGAGCCTGGATGAAATCAAGGAGAAGCAGACGCGCGGGAAGTAACTTTTGCGCTGTTGTGTTTAACGAAAAGCCGGTCGTTTCTGCCGGCTTTTTTGTTTCTGGCCGCGAAGAAAGCGAAAGGCGCAAAAAAAAAAGCAAAAGCCGGTTTTTTTTTCCGCAAATGAACGCGAATAAACGCAAATATTTTTAGTTTGTCACTCTGTGCGTAGCCGAAGAGGTCTTATGCCACTTCATACTGGAATAGCACTCACAAAAGTTAATCATCCTGCCAATCCTGGCTAAAGCGAAAAAACATTGTAGGAGCGAGATCTTTTTCCATCCCTACGATTCAATGTGAGAACGCTTGAGCAACTGGTGTGCCATGGCAGCGCTGGCGGGTAATGTCATCGTCCTCGATCAGGAGAATGATATATTTTCTGTTTACCGCCCAGTCTGTCTTGCGCTGTTAAAGGTGGTTATTCATTAACCGGGCATACCATCCGACACATTGAATCTGCATCCCATAAATATGGGATAGAATACCGGACTCCAATACACCATACTTAACTCCGTGCTAGAACGTCACACATTTGGCTTCGACACAACCGAAGCTATGTACCAAATCAGCTGGCACCGATGTAAGCAATGCTACATTGCCCCGATTTATAAGGAGATAAGCTCATGAACAGAAAACACTTATCACTCTCTGCCAGGATCACCGGAACAAGCGCTCTGGCCATGCTCCTGCTTGCCGGCACGGTTAATGCCGCAACGATTTACAGCGCTGGCGTCGGCCAGGTCGGCTCAGGACCCGTTTTTGATTATAATACGGGTAATGCAGGAGCCACTGCCGCAGCTTATACGGTCAGTCGCGGCGATGTAAAGATTTATGGTGAGGCCAGCGCCAGCGGCAATACCATCCAGAATTATATCGAAGTCGTGCACAACCCGGATGCCTGGTTTTTCGGCTCCTACGAAATACCTGAAGTCACGGGGCGCATCATCATGGAAGATGTCATCTTCTCGTCAATCAACGGAACGGATACTGGCTGGATCAATGTTAGCGCCAATTTCACCCGCAGCAGCACGCTAGTGACAACCCTGGTGAACGCCAAACTGGGAACACCAAGCACCACCCCCAGTTACAGCATTGCCATTGGTGGCGGCATGAGCCTGTATCAGCCAACTGATGTCTGTTCCTATAACTGTCGTGGAGGTAGTTATTACTTTCAGCAGGAAAGCTACAATTCCGCGCCTGGTGGCGATAACATCAGTGTTGCACCCAATCTGACAACCAGCAGTATCAGCGTATTGCTCAACACTCCCTACACCTTTGAGTTCTGGTACACAACAAATCAGGCCAGCGCTGATGCCGCCATCAGCGCCAGCCTTTCCTTCAATGGCTTCAATCTTGACCCCGGCTATACAAGTAATGTTTCTGCCGTGCCCTTGCCTGCCTCACTGTGGTTGTTTGCATCAGGTCTGGTCGGACTGGTTGGTATTCAGAAAAGGCGGAAAAACTGCGCAACCTGCTGAACGGTTACACGTATTACCAACCAACAGAGCCTGACTTGATCAGGCTCTTTTTTTCAAGTGCTTTTTTTTGCGCACTTCGCGTTCTTCGCGGCTAAAATAACCGCATAATGCACATTCCATCCACCTACATCGGCCGCTTCGCCCCCTCACCCACCGGCCCTGTCCACTTCGGTACGTTGCTGGCCGCGGTCGGCAGTTATCTGCAGGCTAAAGCGAACAGCGGCGACTGGTTATTGCGTATGGAGGATGTGGATACCACGCGCAGGGTGGAAGGCGCGGATACGGATATACTGAAAACACTGGAAGCCTTTGGCTTTGAGTGGCAGGGCGATGTACTTTATCAATCACAGCGCACCGAGCTTTACCAGCAGGCGCTAGACAGCCTGCTGTCACAGAAACTTGTCTTTCCCTGCACCTGTTCACGCAAGCAGCTGGCCGGCCTGGCCGTTTATCCCGGCACCTGTCGCCAGCGATCAATGCCGGAACAGAATGAACATGCACTGCGTCTGTGTACAGAGGCAGTTACGATCCGCTTTAACGACATTATTATGGGCGAGCAACAGCAGGCACTGGCCAGTGAATGCGGTGACTTTATTATCAAACGTCGCGATGGCCTGTTTGCCTACCAGCTGGCGGTGGTGGTCGATGATGCCCTGCAGGGTGTGACCGAGATCGTACGTGGCGCCGATCTGCTCGATTCCACCGCAAGACAGATCTATCTGCAACAGAAACTGGGCTACCCGACACCGCAATATGCGCACCTGCCACTGGCGGTGGATGCGCATGGCAATAAAATCAGCAAGTCGGAAGGTGCCAGCCGGGTAGATATCAAAGACAGAGAAAAATTACTGATCAGGGCACTGGATTTTCTTGGCCAGCAGCCGCCGAGCGAACTTGCCGGCAGCAGCCTGGAGGATATATGGCTGTGGTCGCTAACGCACTGGGATATTGGCCGGGTACCGCAGAAATCGAAAATGATTGTTTAGCCGCGAAAGGCGCAAAAAAACACCCCGGCTCAGACATAATATATTCGTAGGCCGGCATAAGGAACGTTGCCGGCGAATGGATGAAAAAAGCCGGCAACGTTCCTTATGCCGGCCTACTACTGAAAACACAATAGTATAAGCCCCTTCGACTTTACTGCGTTCCACTCAGGGCGACATTACTATAACTCTGTGGCCTCTGTGTCTCTGTGGTGAACTGCTTTTAGCTTTTTTCGCGTCTTTTGCGTTATTTGCGAACCCAAAGCGCTTTCCCCGGCGCTCACATCGGCAATAGAACTTTCGCCCCACACAGTGTATGCTAAACCCCTAATAACAAAGCCAAAAACAAGAGGAATTCCACCGTGTCCGGCATTGAAATCAATTCTGTTTTAATCGAAAACCGTCTGTTCAAACCCAGTGCGGAATTTACCGCCAGGGCTCGTATCAAGCCCGATGACCTCGCCGCCCTGCATAAACGCGCGGAAGAAGACTACGAGGGTTTCTGGGCCGACCTGGCCAGGGAACTGATTGACTGGCAGAAGCCGTTCACGCAAACGCTGGACGAATCCAACGCACCGCATTTTAAATGGTTCAGCGATGGTGAGATGAATGTCAGCTATAACTGCATCGACCGCCATCTGGCAAAACACGCTGATAAAACCGCGATTATCTTTGAAGGCGAAGGCGGTGATGTGCGCAAGCTGACATACCAGCAGCTGCACGATGAAGTCTGCGAATTTGCCAATGCTCTTAAGGCTCATGGCATCAGGGAAGGTGACCGCGTGGTGATCTATATGCCGATGGTGCCCGAGGCGGTGATTGCCATGCAGGCCTGCGCGCGTATCGGCGCGGTTCAATCCGTGGTGTTTGGTGGTTTTTCCGCCGAGTCACTGCGTGACCGTATTGAAGACGCGCAGGCGGTGATGCTGATTACCGCCGATGGCGGCACTCGCGGCGGCAAGATCGTACCGCTGAAGGAAGCGGCCGACAAGGCACTGAGCAGTGGTTGTGACTGTATCAAGAACGTTATCGTACTGAAACGCACCGGCCATGATATCGCCATGCAGGAAGGCCGTGATATCTGGTGGTCTGACGCGATTGCCGGCCAGAGCAACGAATGTGAACCGGTCTGGGTCAATGCCGAGCACCCGCTGTTTCTGCTCTATACCTCCGGCTCAACCGGCAAGCCCAAGGGCATCCAGCATGCCAGTGCCGGCTATCTGCTTAACGCCATTACCACCAATCTGTGGGTATTCGACCTGCGCGATGAAGACATATTCTGGTGTACCGCCGATGTCGGCTGGATCACCGGCCACACCTATGTCGCCTATGGCCCGCTGGCAGCCGCCAGCACCATTGTGATGTATGAAGGCGCGCCGGTCATTCCCGATGGCGGGCGTTTCTGGAAAATGGTGGAAGAACACAAGGTGACCATTTTCTACACGGCGCCGACGGCCATCCGCGCCCTGATGAGACTGGGCGATGATTTCCCCAACAGCTATGACCTGTCCTCGCTGCGCCTGCTGGGCACCGTGGGTGAACCGATTAATCCGGAGGCCTGGATGTGGTATCACACGGTGATCGGCAAGGAGAACTGTCCGATCGTTGATACCTGGTGGCAGACCGAAACCGGCGCCCATGTGATCAGCCCGGTTCCCGGCGTCACTGCGACCAAGCCCGGCTCCTGCACCCTGCCCCTGCCCGGCATGATGGCGGACGTGGTCAACGAGGAAGGCGAATCCATCACCGAGGCCAATACCGGTGGCTATCTGGTGATCAAAAAGCCCTGGCCCTCTATGCTGCGCACCGTCTGGGGCGATGACCAGCGTTATGCCGATACCTATTACCCCAAGTTCGGCGGCAAGTACTACCTCGCCGGCGACAGTGCGCGGCGCGACGAGAATGGCTATTTCTGGATTATGGGCCGTATCGATGATGTGCTGAATGTTTCCGGGCACCGCCTCGGTACCATGGAAGTCGAGTCGGCGCTGGTGGCACACGATGCCGTGGTCGAAGCCGCCGTCGTGGGTCGCCCGCATGAGGTCAAGGGCGAAGCCATTGTTGCCTTTGTTATCTGCAAGGGCGAACGTCCGACCGGCGAAGCGGCAGAGAAAATGGCGAAGGAGCTTCGCGACTGGGTCGGCGAACAGATCGGCCCCATCGCCAAGCCGGATGACATCCGCTTTGCCGAAGGCCTGCCCAAAACCCGCTCAGGCAAGATCATGCGCCGCCTGCTGCGCACCATCGCCGCCGGTGAGGAAATCACCTCGGATACCTCGACGCTGGAGAACGAGGCGGTGATTGCGCAGTTGCAGGGTAAGGCCTGAGGTCTGGGTCTGGTTGATATATTTTTTTGAACCACAGAGGACACAGAGGTACACAGAGTTTTTGTTTTTAGGGATGTACCGTTTACGAACCTAACGATGAATCTCGCTCCGCAGCAACCATTTCGAGATTGCTTCGCTGCGCTCGCAATGAAGGAAAAAACAATAAAAAGCTTTTCCTCTGTGTACCTCTGTGTCCTCTGTGGTTCAAAAAAACACTCCGACACGACCACCACAACACTTTGAAATATGCACAAAACCCTGATCAACTTCCTCGGCCTGCCGCCATACCGCACCGGTCATACCGAAAAACTGATCTCCGGCCTGGGCGCGTTTTTCGGGATTTTCGCGGTGTTCTATACCAGCAGCTTTTTCGTCGAGGGCGTGGCCACCTATATTATTGTCGCCTCCATGGGCGCTTCTGCGGTACTGCTGTTTGCCGTGCCGCATGGGCCACTTTCCCAGCCCTGGGCGCTGATCGGCGGACATTTTTTCTCGGCCATTGTCGGCGTGAGCTGCGCAAAATACATTCCGGATGTTTTTATTGCGGCCCCACTGGCCGTAGGCATTGCCGTTTCGACCATGTACTACCTTAACTGTGTGCATCCGCCCGGTGGCGCCACGGCGCTGTCGGCCGTTGTCGGCGGTGAGTCGGTGCATGCGCTCGGCTACCAGTATGTGCTGACCCCGGCCATGATCAATGTCGTCACGATTCTGGCCATTGCCATCGCCTTTAATTACCTGTTCAGGTGGCGGCGCTATCCCGCCTACCTGGCGAAACTGCCGAAGGCCGAACCCGAGCCGGATGAGGAAGCACCCACGCGTGAAACCATTACGCATGAAGACTTTGTCTATGCCCTTAGCGAGTTCGACTCCTTCCTCGACATTACCGAAAGCGATCTGTTGACCATTTATGACCTGGTTATCAAACACCACCATACCCGCCCTCTTGCGCATCACCAGCTCAAAAACGGTCATTATTACAGTAACGGTGAATACGGCAAGCTGTGGTCGGTCCGCCAGATCGTAGACTGGTCAGAGGCAGACGATGACAGCGGCGAGGAACAACTGATCTACAAGACCGTGGCCGGCGCCGGGCGACGCAGTTCCGGCGTCATGAGCAAGAACGAATTTTCCCGCTGGGCCAAACACGAGGTGGTGCTGGTGGATGAAAACTGGCAGCGTGTCGATGAGTCCGGGCAGCAGGATGACAGCACAGGCTGAAAACTCCCGTGAAACTGCAGATCAAGGTTATTCCCTCATCATCACGCGACGCCTTTGCCGGCTGGCTGGGTGAAACCCTGAAGATCAAGGTAAAAGCGCCGCCGGAAAAAGGCCGGGCCAACAAGGCCGTGATTAAATTTCTGGAAAAAGCACTGCAACTGCCCAAAGGCAGTATTTCCATCGCCAGCGGGCTGACAGCATCACGTAAAACCCTGGAAATCGATACGCATAATTCCGTCGAACTGAACGAAAAACTAAGAGACCTGACGGCTGAAGGATAAACTCGATTTTCGGGAATGCATCGCCCCGACACAGCCTTTAAAGCCACTCTATTCAGATTGGTATATAGTCTAAAACAGAATATCCTTATAAAATAATTTGTTTTTTAGACCCTTATTTTCAATAACTTACATTCATACTGGAAAAATAATGCAGGTAGCCAGGTTCCTCCCTTTTCTACAATGGTTTAAATTAGTCAATGCGTCAACTATAAAAGACGACCTTATCGCCGGCTTTACCGGCGCGGTAATCGTTCTGCCTCAGGGCGTGGCCTTTGCCACCATCGCCGGCCTGCCTCCAGAATACGGCCTTTACACCGCAATGGTCACGCCGATTATTGCCGCTCTGTTTGGCTCCTCGCACCATTTGATTTCCGGTCCGACGACAGCAATTTCGATTGTGGTCTTTTCCACGGTAAGCGGCCATGCCGAACCCGGTACACCGGAATATATCCAGATGGCCCTGACTCTGACCTTCCTTGCCGGGGCCTATCAGCTGGGCTTCGGTATTGCTCGCCTGGGCTCACTGGTTAACTTTGTTTCACACAATGTGGTTGCCGGCTTTACCGCCGGCGCAGCCATACTCATTGCCACCAGCCAGATGAAACACGTACTCGGCATTACCATTCCCAAGGGTGAGTCTTTTGCCCATACCTGGTATGACATAGCCACCGAATTCGACCAGATCAATATTTACCTGGTGGTTATCGCTGTTGCCACCCTGATTACCGCAATTGTGACTAAACGCCTGATGCCAAGATCTCCCAACCTGCTGCTGGGCATGATCGTTGGCAGTCTTATTGCTCTGTACCTGGATAACTTTACCGATGGTATCAAACTGGTGGGCGAGATTCCCGCGCAACTGCCGCCGCCTTCAATGCCTGATTTCTCCTACAACACCATACGCGATCTGGCGCCGGATGCCTTTGCGGTTTCCCTGCTCGGCCTGATCGAAGCGGTGTCCATCAGCCGTGCGGTTGCGACCAAGTCGAGCCAGCGCATAGACGCCAACCAGGAGTTTATCGGCCAGGGTCTGTCGAATATGGTCGGCAGTTTCTTCTCCGCCTATGCCGGTTCCGGCTCATTTACCCGCTCCGGCATTAACTATGAAGCCGGTGCAAAAACGCCCTTGTCGGCCATCTTTGCGGCCATCTCGCTGATGCTGATTGTGCTGCTGATCGCGCCGCTTACCGCCTATCTGCCGATTGCCGCCATGGGCGGCGTTATTCTGCTGGTGGCCTATAACCTGATTGATTTCCACCATATCAGAAACACCTTCAGATTCAGCAAGGCTGAAGCCGCAATTCTGACCGTTACGTTCATTGCCACCCTGACCCTGGAACTGGAATTTGCCATCTATGCCGGCGTGATTCTTTCCCTGGTCTTCTTTCTGTCAAAAACATCAACACCCAGGATTCCTACCCTGTCCGTCGATGTTGATCCGCAAACCGGTGCCCGCAAACTGATCAATATCGACAAGAAACCGATCAACCAGTGCCCGCAGCTGAAAATCATCCGCATTGACATGTCGGTGTACTTTGGCTCCATCAACCATATCCAGAAGCGCATTGCACAGATCGTTGAACATGAGCGCATCTACCATATCCTGATTGTCGCCAGCGGTATTAACTTTATCGACCTTGCCGGCGCCGAAGGCCTGGTCGAGGAAAACAATCAGCTTAAAAAGAAAGGTGGTGGACTGTACTTTGTCGCACTCAAATCCACCGTCTACGAATTCGCCGCCCGTACCTGCTTTATCAAGGAAATCGGTCCCGACCATTTCTTTGATTCAAAGAGCGAAGCCATACATGAAATATACAAACGTCTTGATAAAGACATTTGTGAAGACTGTAACGTACTTATATTCAAGGAATGTGAATCGTAGACTGCTGGCAACGGGCTTGTCCGCCCGGGGTTATATCAGTACACTATTTGCAGGTGTTATATAAAACCCGGAGAAGCCTGTTATGCCGGCCATGCTGTTTGACCTCGACGGCGTACTCTATGAAGGCGACAGGGCCATTGACGGCGCTGCTGACGCGGTACGCTGGTTTGTCGACAACAATATTCCTCACCTGTTTCTCACCAATACCACATCCAGACCCCGCAGCGCCCTGGTGGACAGGCTTGCCGGCTATGGCATTCATAGCCGAAGCGACGATTTCCTGACCCCGCCGGTTGCAGCCTGCCAGTGGCTGCAGGAAAAAAAACTGAAGCGCATTGCCCTGTTCGTTCCCGAGCAAACAGCGGGAGAGTTTTCCGGCTTCGAACTGCACAGCAATGAGAACGATACGGTCGATGCCGTCATCATTGGCGACCTTGGCGAGCAATGGGACTTTACAACCATGAATCATGTCTTCCACCTGCTGGTTAATAACCCGCAGGCGGAACTCATTGCCCTGGGCATGACCCGTTACTGGCAAACCGCCAGCGGCCAGCTGCAACTTGATGTCGGCCCCATGGTAAAGGCTTTTGAATACGCCAGCGACCGTGAAGCCGTAGTAACCGGCAAACCGGCGCGAACCTTCTTCAATGCGGCCAGACAGCTGCTGGGCATGGATGAACTGGTCATGATCGGTGATGATATTCGCGGCGACATTGAAGCGGCGCAAAAGGCCGGACTGAAGGCCATACTGGTGCGCACCGGCAAGTTCAGGGAAAGCGACCTGGATCTGGGCATCCGTCCCGATGAAGTGCTGGACTCGGTGGCTGAGCTGCCGACGTGGTGGCAGCGGGCTTTTTAGCCGCCAGTTTCGCGAAGGGAAAGCTTACAACAATTTACCACAGAGACACAGAGAACACAGAGAAAAGCTTTTTGTTTTATTGCTTTGTGGGAGTGGGCAATTCCACGAGCATACCTCTGGCTCAGGCTGATATTCGCGGAATGAATGCCGCTCCTACAAAAAAACAGGAAACGTTTCTCTGCGCCTTTACAGAGAAAAACTTCCCCGATTGCAGATTTATAAAACCTTGATCCTGTCCAGCCGAATCCACTGCACCGCCTCATCTCCCGGCTCTTTTACCAGCAGATACTCCGCGCCGTCCTGCGCCCTGATATCAACCGGCAGCACCCGGCTCCTGTGCAGGCTGCCATCCTCGTCATGCCATTGCAGCTGCAGAATGCTTTTATGCATAATCGCTATTTCATATTCATCATGCAGGGCACAGGCGATTGGCTGGTAGTCTTCCACATTGCTCTCCCGATCTTTCACTTGATATTCTGCTTCAAATCCTCATTATAGATATAAGAAAACTACGGTTTCTGGCCGGTTTATCTATTCTCAGAGGAGATTATTATGCATCAGATACGTCCACCCGCTGTCGCAGGGGCCTTCTATAACGGCCAGAGGCAACAGCTGCTCAGTGATGTTAACACTCTGTTGCAACTGGCAGAACCCCGTACAACGCACCACACGCCACCCAAGGCGCTGATTGTACCGCATGCCGGTTACATCTATTCCGGTTCAACCGCGGCAACCGCCTATGCACAACTTCAGAACTGGAGTCATATAATCAAACGCGTGATCCTGCTCGGCCCGGTGCATTATGTCCCGGTGCGGGGACTGGCGCTGCCCGGCGCCGATGTCTTTGCCACACCGCTGGGTGAAATCAATATCGACCAGGAAGCCATACAGGCCATCGCCCACCTGCCCCAGGTGGTACTGAGTCCGCAGGCGCATGAGCGTGAACACTCTCTGGAGGTCCAGCTGCCGTTCCTGCAGGCAGTGCTGGATGACTTCAGCCTGCTGCCACTGGCAGTGGGTGACGCCACGCCATCGGAAATTGCCGAGGTACTGGATATCCTCTGGGATGGGCCGGAAACGCTGATCGTGATCAGTTCCGATCTGTCTCATTTCCTGCCGTATGAAAACGCACGCCAGGTCGACTCCCAGACCGTGAAAACCATACTGGCCATGCAGAGTTCGCTCAGCCATGAGCAGGCCTGTGGTGGCACGCCGATCAACGGTTTTCTGCTGGCTGCCCGGCGTCACCACCTCAAGCCCGAACTGCTGAATCTGTGCAATTCCGGTGACACATCGGGTGATAAAAGCCGTGTCGTCGGCTATGCCGCTTTTGCCTTCTATGAAGAAGACGATAATGAGACTCGATCATGATCGATAAGGAGCGTGCAAAAATACTGCTACAGCTGGCTCGCGCCGCCATTGCCGAGCGCCTTGGTCTGGACTGGCCAGCGGTAGACATCGATGATAATGATGACTGGCTGCAGGAGCGGGCCGCCACCTTTGTCACCCTGACGAAACACGGTGAACTGCGCGGCTGCATCGGCTCGCTGGAAGCCAGGCGCAGCCTGCTGGAAGATGTGGTCGAAAATGCCCGATCCGCCGCCTTCGGCGACCCGCGTTTTCCGCCATTGAGTGCGGCAGAATTTGATGATATCGACATCGAGGTTTCCCTGCTGTCGCCGCCAGAAAAAATGACCTTCAGCAGCGAAGCCGACGCTCTGGCACAACTGCAACCCGGTGTTGATGGTATTGTTTTTGAGTACGGCCCCTATCGCAGCACCTTTCTGCCCCAGGTCTGGGAGCAGCTGCCGAAACCGGCCGAGTTTATGGCCCACCTGAAACTGAAAGCCGGTCTGCCGGCGGATTTCTGGCACGATGATGTGACCCTAAAGCGCTATCATGTCAATAAATGGCGCGAGCAGGATTTCGAGGCTCGCAAGAGCAGTGCCTGAAACATAAAAAGCTGAACCGCAGAGGCGCAGAGGCGCAGAGTTTTTTACTGGCGGTCGGTCATTGCGAGCGTAGCGAAGCAATCTCGATAAGGCCGTGAACAGTAGTACATTCTGGTATGACTCCACAACGCCATCAATGACAGAAAACAAAGAAAAGCTTTTCTCTGCGCCTCCGCGGTTCAGCTTTTACGCCTTACCTAACCCTCAACCAGCACCATGGTCAATGCCGGCCAGTAGGTAATAATGAGCACGGCGAGGAACAGAATCAGCATAAAGGGTATGGTCGCCATATACAGTTCGCTGATCGGCTTGTTAAAGCGATAGCTGGCGATAAACAGGTTCATGCCGACCGGCGGTGTGAAGTAACCGATCTGCATATTGGCCAGGAAGATAATGCCGAAATGTATGGGATGAATACCGTAGCCGACGGCTATCGGCAGTGTCAGCGGCACAATAATCACCAGTGCCGAGAAGATATCCAGGATCATGCCAAGCAGCAGCAGAAAAATATTGAGCAGCATGAGGAAGGTCAGCTTGCTGTCGATATGTTCACGGATAAAGTCGAACAGCCTGGTCGGTACTTCGGTATCGATCAGATAATTGGTTGATGCCAGTGATACCGACAGGATAATCAGCACCCCGCCGACCAGTATCATGGAATCGCGCATAATGGCCGGAAGCTGCTTAAAGCTGACCTCGCGCAAAATCAGTACATCCACTATCAGCACATACATAACCGCCACGGCAGCCGCCTCTGATACCGCGAAATAACCGGTATAGATACCAGCGACCAGAATAATCGGCAGGGGAATCTCCCAGAGTGACTCACGCATGGCGCTTTTCAGTTTTGCGGCATCGAAAGGCTTGGTTTCGATTTTGTCACCGACGCTTCTGTACATGCTCCACAGCACCAGCAAAACCAGCATTAACAGCCCCGGCAGCAGACCGGCAATAAACAGCTGGTCGATGGCGACGGTTTCGTCAAGATCCATCTGCTGGGCGATAACACCGTACAGGATAAGGGCGATAGAGGGCGGGAACAGCAGACCCAGGCTGCCGGACGAGGTAATCAGGCCGAGATTGAAGCGCTCATTATAGCCGGCCTGCTTCATCGCCGGATACAGAATGGCACCCAGGGCAATAATGGTAGCGCCTGAAGCACCCGTCAGGGCGGTAAAGAAGGCGCAGGCAAACAGGGATACCACGGCAAGGCCACCGGGCATCCAGCCGAGCAGTGCGTCGGTCAGACGCACCAGGCGCTGTGAGGCATTGCTTTCTCCCAGTACATAGCCGGCAAAGGTAAACAGGGGAATGGCCAGCAGCACCGGCGTATCGACGATACGGTAGATCTCGATGGCAATCACCGACAGGTCGATATCCTCGCTGTAAAAACCAATAAGCGCACTGCTGGCAATAATCGCAAACAACGGCGTGCCCAGAACAACCAGTATCAGCAGAATCAGGCTGCTGATCACGACTTCACATCCTTATCAATTTCATCGATATCCTGTACCGGCACAGGCACCGGCGGCAGTTTTACCGGTGCAAACAGCAGCACCAGGTAACGCAGGGCAATAAGAAAAAAGGCCACGGGAATTATCAGTGCACTTATCCAGGCGGGCATGCCGGAAAACGCCATGGTGTGGTATTCGTATTCACTGAGCACAAAACGACCGGCATGCCAGGCAATTAACAGGCAGATGGAAAGGGTAAACAGGTAGATAAATCGCTGCGTATAAAACTGAAGCTTTTTCGGCAGGTGACGGGTGAGAATATCAATGCGGATATGATTGTCGGTACGGGTAGCCACTACCGCGCCGGCAAGACCGACCCACAGCACCAGCATACGCAAAAAAGGATCAATCCAGACCACACCCTCGGAAAAAATATCGCGCGCAATAATCTGGTAGATAGCCAGTACAATCATGGTGCTCAGGATAAGCACCAGCAGCGTATCTTCAAGTTTGTTGATAAAGGCGATCAGTTTCTTCATGAAAAATTCAGGCTGCAATGACAGCAGGAAGCAACACCTGTTTTAATACGCATTGTTCCTGTATTACCGCCCGCCCGGTGAAAGTCACTGTTACTCAGGGTGCCTGCCTGCCGTAACCGCATTATACAGGGCCGGCGTATACTGGTATTTCCTGCGCATCTGTTCGATGACAACGTCGCCGGCTTTCTTCCATTCGGCCCGGTCGGCATCAGCCAGCTTGTGAAATTTCACGCCTTTTTTTATCAATGCCTCGCGCGCGGCAATATTGTCTTTCTTGTTCTGGCTGTCAATATTCCTGTATACCTTGCCCATAACCTCCCGCACGGTTTTCTGGTCGGCTTCACTGAGGCTGTCGAAAACCTTTTTGTCGATAATCATGGTTGCGCTCAGGTAGTTAAGCGGCATATCGACAACATGGTTGATATGCGTATGCCATTGCAATGCCAGCGCGCCGATGGGCGAGGTAAAAATAGTATTGATCAGGCCGGTCTGCAAGCCGGTGAGCACGTCAGACAAGGGCAGTGAGATAGGCGTAATGCCGATATAATCATAAACTGCGAGAGCAACATCACTGTTTTCCGGCACCCATGATTTCTGCTTGCGCAGGTCATCAAAGTTGTGAATTTCGTTAACCGACATCAGGTAGGTAAACCCGCCCTGGGCGATACCGAAACTGATATAGCCTTTTTTCGCCATTTCATCGATCAGCATCGGGTCCGTGGTTTTGCGGATTTTTTCTGCCTGCTCCAGGCTGGAAAAGAGAAACGGCAGGCCATATATCGTGCTGTCCGGAACAGCCGCTGCCAGACTGCCGATGGTAATCGCGCCACCCTGCAACTGACCGACACGCATCTTGCGCAGGACGTTTTCGTCATTACCCATAACGCCACCGGGATAGAACTTGAACTTGACGCGGCCACCGGTTTTTTCCTTTATTTCCTTAGCCCCGGCCCGCATCTGTTTCATCCAGTAGGTACCTTCCGGCGAGAGGGTGGCAATTTTTATTGTTTTTGCCTGCAGGGCGGCCAGGGGAGCGAAGACCAGCACCAGGCCAATGCACAGCAGTTTTATCAAGGTGGTATGTTTTCTCTGTTCAGTCATTGCTTTATTACCTTAAAAATAATCATCGCCATCAGCCAGCAGTTCGGCCGCCTTCTGTTTTGCCAGCGTATTTGCCAGCACCTCGTCGCCCTCACCGACATCGGCGGCCAGCACCTCCTCCAGCAGACGGTCGTGCAGCTCGCGGTCAAACAGCAGGCGCGCGTATTTTTCAGCGTACAGGACCCTGGCCATCAGGTTGCTGCCGTGGGAAAGCTCAATAGCTCTTTCAAAATGCTGCTTTGCCAGCTCCGGTTTACCGCCGAGTGCGGGCGGTAACAATGAGTCCAGTACGGCCAGATACAGATGTGCATTGCCGTTACTGATGCCTTCATCCAGTTCCAGCACCCGCTCAAGCGCAACACGCACCCTGGGCAGGTCGGCAACCGCGTTCCAGTCAGCGCTGTTGGCCTCGATCAGACCGGCCCAGCTGGTGGCAAAAACAAAAAGAAAATCGACCTGCTCGATATCAACACTGGCCAGGTGCTCTCTGTACTCGGAAAAAGGCTGTAATGCCGCGTCACAAAGGTTTTCATTGCGCAGGCACATGGCCCGGCTGCCATAGTCGAACGCCCGGCGACTGAGCGCCAGTTTGCTTTCAGGGCTGTCGGTAAAACTGCCTGCATAAGCGCTGTATAACTGCGCACCGGTTTTCAGCAGACCCGCATTCTCCGGGTCACCCTTGATCATGCTGCTGACCAGAATCAGGTAGGAAGGCACTGCTTTGCCGATGGTTTCCGGGTCATCAAAGCTCAGAATGGTCGCGGCAAGGTCCTCGGAAAACGCCTTCTTGGCGTTGGACACAACCTGGCTGCAACCTGTTGCAGCAATCAGCAGGACAATAAAAACACAATACTGCAACAGGCGAAAACTTCCGGTCTTCAACACGGCTGTTTCTCCGGGACTGAAATACGACACGACAAAGGCAGATTCCAAAGGCTGATTCAGGTAAGTTTAACAGCGTGATACTACAACAAAATACCGGTATGGTCTTTACCCGGCAGCATTATTTTTCGTGGAAAGGGTTTTCACTCAGGCTCCAGGCAGGCATAAAAAAGGCCGGAAAAACCGGCCTTTTTTAATCTGGCAAGCCAGGTTTTACTGAGCGACGATCTTCTGCAGGCCGGCAACAGAGCGAACCCAGGGCTTGGAACCTGTTTTCGCTTCGATGTCAGCAGCCGCGGCCCTGGCGGTGGCGCGGTCAGGATAAACATCCACCAGCACGTATACCGTCTCACCGTTACGATCGGTTTTGACGATCATATATTCATTAAGCTCATTATCCGCCTTGTATTTCTCTATGCTGGACAGGGTTTTACTGGCATAAACCTGTACGGCATAGTTACTACCCGGCAGGGACAGGATTGTTTGTTCGGGCGTCTGCTCCTCGGCGACAACCTCGACAATTACCTCGGGTGCCGGTTCGGCTTCGGGTTCCTGCATATAAATAGGTTCGGGTTCAGCAACTACCGTCTCGTCAGCAAGTAACACGGGATCGTTCAATGAAGTATCTGCTACGGCTTCATCAGGCGGCAGGCTTTCTTCTTCGGCTGCACGCTTGGAGCTCCAGGGATCTTCCTGGGTCCATGGCGCTGGTGAGCTTGAGCAGGCCGTCAGAGCCACAAGGCAGCTGCCTAAAGTAAGAGTTCGGATGTTTTTTATTGTTATATCCATGATGTCCCCCAGGTTCGAATACAGAATCGGATAATATTTTTTATGAGTCTAGCTCAAATTACTGATTTGTCAGCTTTCCCTGCTTTTTTTTCACTGGCATATTGGCACATAAAAAACGACTGCATACAGGAAAAACAAGTCAGGCAATAAAAAAGGAGCCGAAGCTCCTTTTTTAACCGAACAGTAATCGCGAATCAGTTGATACTGAATCAGGCGGTAATATCGTCGGCTTCTTTCATGCTCAGGCGGATACGTCCCTGGCGGTCGATTTCCAGTACCTTGACCTTGACGGTGTCGCCTTCAGCCAGCTTGTCGCTGACATTTTCGACGCGCTCTTCACAGATCTGCGAAATATGCACCAGCCCGTCCTTGCCGGGCAGGATTTCGACGAAGGCGCCGAAGTCCATGATCTTCTTCACGGTACCGTTGTAGACAACACCAACCTCGGCATCGGAAGTGATCTGCTCGATACGCTTGCGCGCTTCCTCGGCTGCAGCAAGATCGCTGGAGGAAATCTTTACATTGCCTTCATCGTCGATATCGATGGCAGCGCCGGTTTCCTCGGTCAGCAGACGGATAACCGCGCCGCCCTTGCCGATAACATCACGGATCTTGTCCGGATGAATCTTGATGTTCAGGTAACGCGGGGCGTACTGTGACATCTCGGTGCGAGGCTCGGAGATCACCTTGTTCATTTCACCGAGAATATAGTTACGGCCGTCTTTGGCCTGCGCCAGCGCCTGCTCCATGATTTCGCGGGTAATACCGTCGATCTTGATATCCATCTGCAGGGCGCAGATACCTTCTTCGGTACCGGCTACCTTGAAGTCCATATCACCCAGGTGATCTTCGTCACCCAGGATATCGGAGAGTACGGCGAAGTCATCGCCTTCCTTGATCAGACCCATGGCGATACCGGCTACCGGTGCCTTGATGGGCACACCGGCGTCCATCAGTGACAGGCTGGTGCCACAGACGGAAGCCATGGAGCTGGAACCGTTGGATTCGGTAATTTCAGAAACCACGCGAATGGTGTACGGGAATTCTTCTTCACTGGGCATTACACCCAGCACACCGCGCTTGGCCAGGCGGCCGTGGCCGATTTCACGGCGTTTGGGTGAGCCGACCATGCCGGTCTCGCCGACGCTGTATGGCGGGAAGTTGTAGTGCAGCATAAAGCTTTCACGGTAGGTACCGCTGAGCGCGTCGATAATCTGCGCGTCACGGGCGGTACCCAGCGTGGTTACCACCAGCGCCTGGGTCTCGCCACGGGTGAACAGGGCGCTGCCGTGGGTACGCGGCAGTACGCCGGTACGAACGGTAATGTCGCGCACATCGGAGGTGGTACGGCCATCGATACGTTTTTCACCGGCGATAATGCGGCCACGAACAATCTTTTTCTCCAGCTTGCCAAAGGCGGCAACCACATCGCCTTCGTTCCAGCCATCTTCATCATCGGAAACCAGGGCTTCCACCGCCGCTTTCTTAACGGCCTTTACCGCATCCTGGCGTTCCAGCTTGTCAGCAATCTGGTAGGCAGCGGTCAGCGCTTCGGTGCTGACTTCGGCGATTTTTGCAGCCAGGGCTTCGTCGGCAACCGGCGGGGTCCAGTCCCATTTCGGTGTGTTTACTTCGGCGGCAAATTCGTTGATGGCATTAACCACCACCTGCATCTGCTCATGGCCGTACATCACCGCACCCAGCATGACTTCTTCGGACAGCAGTTTGGCCTCGGATTCAACCATCAGCACGGCATTGGCGGTACCGGCAACAACCAGGTCCAGATCGGATGTTTCCAGCGCTTCACTGCTCGGATTAAGCAGATATTCGCCGTCTTTATAACCAACGCGGGCGGCGCCCAGCGGACCCATAAACGGCACACCGGCAACACTCAGGGCGGCAGAAGCGCCGATAATGGCGGGGATTTCGGGGTCGACTTCATCACAGACAGACATCACGGTAGCGATAATCTGCACATCGTTATTGAAACCCTTGGGAAACAGCGGGCGAATCGGACGGTCGATCAGGCGACAGGTCAGGGTTTCGGCCTCGGAGGCGCGGCCCTCGCGGCGGAAGAAACCACCGGGAATCTTGCCGGCAGCGTAGGTGCGCTCCTGGTAGTTAACCGTCATCGGGAAGAAGTCTCTGCCCTCTTCCGATTCCTTGGACGCTACCACGGTCACCAGGACGACAGTATCCGCCATGCTGATCTTGACCGCACCGGTTGCCTGGCGGGCGATTTCACCGGTTTCCAGAATAACGGGAATGTCGCCGTACTGAAATTCTTTCTTGATTGCTGTAGGTTTCACTTTTCTGTTTCCTGATTATGACCCTGGGCCGAAACCCGGAGCTGCTGCGCATTAATATTAAACACTAATAATAAACACCGCCGCTGTTTAGTTGCCCGCCGGAAAAACCGGCGCTGCAAAAACAGAAAACACCCGCGGTACGAACCGTGCCGGCAGTACCGAAGGTGTTTTTCTAGCGACGTAAACCGAGGCTGCTGATCAGTTCTTTGTAACGATCAACGTTTTTCGCTTTCAGATAATCCAGCAGCTTGCGGCGCTGGTTAACCATGCGTAACAGACCACGACGGGAATGGTGGTCATGTTTGTGATCTTTAAAGTGCTCAGTTAATTGCACGATGCGAGTTGTCAGCAGCGCAACCTGTACTTCTGGAGAACCGGTATCTCCTTCTTTACGCTGATATTTTTCAACAACTTCGACTTTTTCTGCGGTCGATAAAGCCATGAATACTCCGAAACTTGATTTTGACTATATTAAAAGGATGGCGATTTTATCATAAAAAAAACCAGTTGGCAGTAGGTAGTCATCAGTTGACAGTAAAAGCGTAGCCGCTTTGCGGCCATGTTTTTAACTGTCAACTGCCGACTGTCAACGACCAACTTTTTTCAGGCACACTGCCTGATCATACGCCGTGGTGCGACCATGCCATCGTCCTGGATCTCACCGATCCCGAGAAAATGGCTCTGGTCATAAATTCTTACCCAGCCGTGGGTCGGGGCGTGAGGCACCATTACCGGCTGACCCTGCTGCACATAAAAGGCGGCATCGGCGCCCAGATGAACGTCCGGCCAGTCGGCCACGCCGCTGTCAACCGGCTGCAGCACGGCATCCAGGGCATCGAAGCCCTGCTCGGCCAGGGTTTCCAGCTGTTCCATGGTCAGCATATTGCCCTCGTAGGGACCGACGCTGAGGCGGCGCAGCTCGGTAATATGCGCGCCGACGGACTCATCGCCGGGGCCGAGTCTGCTCGCAATATCCTCCACCAGGGTGCGCACATAGGTGCCTTTTGAGCAGCTGACTTCCAGTTCGAGAATATCCTGCTCGTAGCTGAGCAATTTGATATCGTAAATCGTGACCTTACGCGCCTTGCGCTCGACCTCGATGCCCTGGCGCGCCAGCTTGTAGAGGCGCTCGCCATTGTGCTTGATCGCCGAATACATCGGCGGCACCTGCTCGATTTCACCGATAAAGGCCGGCAGCACCTTTTCGATGTCATCCCGCGTTATGCCGGAAACATCATGTGTTTCAAGCACCTCGCCCTCGGCATCACCGGTGTCGGTGGTCACCCCTAGCCGGCACTTGAGTCGGTAGGTCTTGTCGGCGTCGAGCAGAAAGGCGGAAATCTTGGTCGCCTCGCCCAGGCACACCGGCAGCATGCCGGTGGCCAGCGGATCAAGGCTGCCGGTATGCCCGGCCTTGGCCGCACCGAACAGGCGCTTTACCCGCTGCAGCGCGTGGTTTGAGCTGCCGCCGGACGGTTTGTCCAGCAACAGTACGCCGCTGATATTACGCCCCTTGTTTTTACGTCTTGCCACTTTACTCTTACTCTTGATGCTTGCCACAGCCTGCCGCCGGTCCGGTACTGTTCGCTATGGCGTGTTGTTTATTTGTCGGTTAAGGGCCCGTCTTGCGTATTATCGCCCTGGCCTTCATCCGTTCCCCTGCCTTCCATATCCACGTCGTCATGCTCACTCAGGCGGTCTTTTTCCCTCGCCTCACGTATCAATTCATCCATAACGGCGCCACGACTGGCGCTGTCATCGACAACGAACTTGATGGTGGGAACAATACGGGCGCGAATGCGTTTGCCGATTTCACGGCGGATAAAGCCCGCGGCCCGGTTGAGAATTTCCATGCTCTCGTCCTGTTTTTCATTCTCCAGGAACGAGCAGTACACCACGGCGTGACTCAGATCACGGCTCATGCGCACTTCAGTAAAGGAAACAAAACCCAGGCGCGGGTCCTTGATTTCATCGCGTACGATTTCAGCCAGCTCACGGCGGAGCTGCTCCGCCATACGCTGACTACGTGTAAACTCTCTAGGCATTGACAGTAAAGCTTGTCTGAATGATTACAGTTTACGTTCCAGCTCGACGCGCTCGAAGACCTCGATCTGATCGCCCACTTTCACGTCGTAGTTCTTCACGCCAATGCCACACTCGGTACCGGAGGTCACCTCGTTGACATTGTCCTTGAAGCGACGCAGCGATTCCAGCTCGCCTTCAAACACCACGACATTGTCACGCAGTACGCGGATCGGTGCGTCCTTGCGCACCACGCCCTCGGTCACCAGACAGCCGGCAATCTGGCCGTATTCGGGTGACTTGAAGACTTCCTGTACCGTGGCCATGCCGATAATCTGCTCGCGGTATTCCGCCTTGAGCATACCGGTGAGGGCCTTGGTGACTTCGTCGATCAGTTCATAGATAACGCTGTAGTAGTTCAGCTCGACGCCACGCTCGGCGGCAGCGCGACGCGCCGCTGCGTCAGCTCGCACATTAAAGCCGATAACGATGGCATCGGATGCTGCCGCCAGACTGATATCGGTTTCATTGATACCGCCAACGCCGGAGCCGACGATGCGCACATCAACCTGGTCATTGTCTTCGGCCAGTTTCAGCAGCGCGTCGGAAATTGCATGCAGGGTACCCTGCACATCGGCCTTGAGCAGGATGTTCAGCTTCTTCACTTCACCGGACTGCATCTGGTCGAACATGGATTCGAGCTTGTTCGCCTGCTGCGCGGCCAGGCGTGCCTGGCGGGCTTTTTCCTGACGGTTGCGGGCAACTTCACGTGCGGTGCGCTCATCGGCCAGCACCTGCATTTCATCACCGGCATTCGGTGTGCTGGACAGACCAATAACCGCTGCCGGCATGGATGGGCCAACACTTTCTATACTGTGGCCGAATTCGTCGAACATGGCGCGCACACGACCGAAGTCTTCACCGGCCAGCATAATGTCGCCTTTTTTCAGTGTGCCTTCCTGTACCAGCACGGTGGTGACAACACCACGGCCCTTGTCCAGCGAGGCCTCCAGCACAACACCCTTGGCCAGACCGTCAACCGGCGCTTTCAGCTCCATCAGTTCGGCCTGCAGGGAAATGGCGTCGAGCAGTTCGTCAATGCCCTGGCCGGTCAGCGCGGAAACATTGACGAAAATATTCTCGCCGCCCCACTCTTCCGGAATAATCTCGTAATTACCCAGCTCGTTTTTCACGCGATCGGGATCGGCGCCTTCCTTGTCGATCTTGTTGACCGCAATAATAATCGGCACCTCGGCAGCCTTGGCATGCTGCACGGCTTCAATGGTCTGCGGCATGACACCGTCGTCGGCGGCCACAACAATAATCGCGATATCGGTAGCATTGGCGCCACGCTCACGCATGCTGGTAAAGGCGGCATGGCCCGGTGTGTCGAGGAAGGTGATCACGCCCTTGTCGGTTTCCACATGGTAGGCACCGATGTGCTGGGTAATACCGCCGGCTTCGCCGGCCGCCACCTTGGACTTGCGGATGTAATCGAGCAGCGAGGTCTTGCCATGGTCGACATGGCCCATAATGGTAACCACCGGTGGCCGCGGCTTTTCTTCCAGGCCGGAAGTATCACGCGCCAGCAGCGATTTTTCAAAATCATCCTCATTGACCACGATCGGGTTATGCCCCAGCTCTTCGACCACCAGCACCGCGGTATCCTGATCAATCACCTGGTTGATGGTGGCCATAACGCCCATCTTCATCAGTGCCTTGATCAGCTCGCCGGCTTTCATCGACATGCGTTTTGCCAGCTCGTCGACGGTAATGGTTTCGGGCACGGTAACATCGCGCACGATGGCGGCAACCGGTTTCTCGAAACCGTGTTTGGTGTCGACAGAAGACGCAACACGGGCCTGCTTGCCCTTGCGTTTCTTGCGTCGGCCGCTCTGGTCGCTGGATACATGCAGCTCCTTGCGACCGTACAGGGTATCCTTGTCCTTGTGGTCCTTGTGCTTCTTCGACTGGGTTTTCTGGCTGCGAACCTCGGTGGCCTGGAGCACATCCGGTGTTGCCACCTCTGCTTTGGCCTTGTCAGCACTGGCCGCTTTCTCGGCACTGGCCCTGGCTTCGGCACGACGCTTCTCCTCTTCCTGCTGTTCGAGCTCGCGCGCACGGGCACGCTCTTCTTTCAGCTTGCGCTCGCGTTCACGCTCTTCCTCGCGACGCTTCTGTTCTTCACGCAGCTTTTCCAGCTCGGTCAGTTCTTTCGGCTTGACCTCTTCACCCGCGGGTGTTTCAGCCGCAACCGTTTCGGTTACCGGGGGACGCGTAATGGTGCGCTTGCGACGCACCTCAACCGTCTTGCTGCCACCGACCTTGATTTCGCTCTTGCGCTTGGGGGCAACCTTCAGCGGTTTGGCCGTCGTTGTTTCTGCGCCGCCCTTACCGTGCTGTCCACGCAGATAGCTCAGCAGGTGCAGTTTATCCTTGTCAGACAGGAGTGAATCCGGTGACGTGATATCGGTCAGACCCGCGTCCTGTATCTGTTCAAGTAAACGTTCGACCGGCGCGCCGACAACACTTGCAAGTTGTTTTACTGTTACTTCAGCCATTAATTATTCTCAGTCGTGTTTGTTTCATATTGCGGCCTGCCAGGCAGGCCTTTTCATTCTGTGCGGAGAAGGCTTATTCTGCCTTCGCAGCTTCCGCCTTCTCGGCTTCTGTATTCTCGGCTTCTTCGGCCTCGGCAAACCAGGGCGCTCGCGCCGTCATAATCAGCGCGGAGGCACGCTCTTCGTCCATGCCTTCGATTTCCATCAGCTCATCAACCGACTGCTCGGCCAGATCTTCCATGCTGCAGACGCCCTTCGCGGCCAGCTGGTAGGCCAGCTCGGTATCCATGCCTTCCATTGCCAGCAGGTCTTCCTGCGGCTTGTGCTCTTCAAGCACCTCTTCCATCATAATGGCCTGGGTCAGCAGATAGTCACTGGCGCGGTTGCGCAGCTCGGTAACGATATCTTCGTCAAACTCGTCGATGGCCAGCAGTTCCTCTTCCGGCACATAGGCCACTTCTTCAATGGTGGTAAAGCCTTCGGAAACCAGGATCTCGGCCACTTCGGCATCCACATCCAGGCTCTTGATAAAGACATCGAGGTACTTGGCGCTTTCCTCGGCATTTTTGGCCTCGGCTTCCTCTTCGGTCATTACATTCAGTTCCCAGCCGGTCAGCTCGGATGCCAGGCGGATATTCTGGCCGCCACGGCCAATGGCCATCGCCAGCTTGTCTTCATCAACCGCAATATTCATGCTGTGGTTGTCTTCATCGACCACCAGGGAAAGCACTTCCGCCGGTGACATGGCGTTGATAACGAACTGCGCCGGGTCTTCGTCCCAGAGAATAATATCAACACGTTCACCACCGATCTCATTGGAAACCGACTGCACACGCGAACCGCGCATGCCGACACAGGCGCCAACGGGGTCAATGCGACTGTCCAGAGCCTTCACCGAAATCTTGGCGCGTGAACCCGGGTCGCGGGCAGCGCCGAGAATGTCCAGCAAACCCTGATCGACTTCGGGCACTTCCAGCTTGAACAGTTCGACCAGGAACTCCGGCGCGGTACGGCTGATAAACAGCTGCGGGCCGCGGGTTTCCGAGCGTACTTCCTTGAGGTAACCGCGCAGGCGGTCGCCGGGGCGCACCGCCTCGCGGGGAATCATATCGGACTTGGGAATAAAACCTTCAACACCGCTGCCCAGATCGAGGTAGACATTGCCGCGTTCAACACGCTTGACGGTACCCATAACCAGCTCGCCTTCACGGCCCTGGTAGGCTTCGACAACACGCTCACGCTCGGCTTCACGTACCTTGGAAACGATAACCTGCTTGGCGGTCTGCGCGGCAATACGGCCGAACTCAACCGATTCGATCTGCTCTTCGATATAGTCACCCACCTGGATATCGGGGTTTTCCATCTGCGCGGCTTCCAGGGTGATTTCACCCAGAGGGTTTTCCATGGGCTGATCATTGTCGATTACCAGCCAGCGGCGGTAGGTATCGTAGTCACCGGTTTCACGGTCAATATCAACACGCACTTCGATATCCTTACCGTGTTTCTTGCGTGTAGCGCTGGCAAGTGCGGCTTCAATCGCCTCGAATATAATCTCTTTATCGACGCCTTTTTCATTGGAAACGGCATCTGCAACGTAGAGAATTTCCTTGCTCATAGTGTTAAACCCTCATTAAATTTCATTCTGTATCCGGCCCCGCCGGCTCACTGCTTGTTATCTGTCTGAATTGTCTGTTCTAAAATTCCGGCACTATGCGTGCCTTTTCAATTGCCGCCATGGGCAGGGTGATTTCCTCCGTATCGGTTTCAATCACCACTTTTTCCTCGTCCGCCTCCAGCAGACGACCGCTGAAATTACGCTGGCCGTCCAGCGGCATCGCGGTTTTCAGCTTTACCTTTGACCCGCAAAAACGCTGAAAGTCCTTTACCTTGCGCAAGGGCCGATCCATTCCCGGCGATGATACCTCCAGGTTGAACTGGCCGCGAACCGGGTCCTCAACATCGATCAGGGCACTGATCTGACGGCTCACGTCGGAACAGTCATCAATGGTAATACCGCCTTCCTTGTCGATATAAAGCCGCAACACTCCGTGCTTCGGGTTGGGAAAGTGCTCGATCTCGATCAGATCGTAGCCCATGCCGTTAACCACCGGCTCGAATAATTCCCATAAATGTGTCTGATCTCGTCTCATCTGGCCCGTTCTTCCGGTTTTTTTCCGGTAGTAACAAAAAGGCCCCGTAAACGGAGCCTTTGTATAATTCCTGGCTAGCCGCATATACGCTACCAGGATAACTTGTATGGTAGTCAGGCCGGATAGGTTCCATGCCTTCTTATCGCTTTCAGCCATAAGTTTGACTACTTCGGTCTTTATGAAATGCCTCTGACAGGTAAATCAAAAGTCCGTAAAAAAACTGGTAGCGGGGGCAGGATTTGAACCTACGACCTTCGGGTTATGAGCCCGACGAGCTGCCAGACTGCTCCACCCCGCAACAACAAGACGCGGATAATACGGAATTTTTCAGTAAATTGCAAGGCAATGGTGCAATTAAATACAGCCTAAAGCACAGCCTGCAATGCCGTCCGCTTCGCGCCATAGAAACGCACCGCATTCAGCAGATTATACAGCAAAAAGCCCTGCGCCAGGGCAAACAGCAGCACGGCCGGATAAAAGAACCATGCCGGCCAGCATGTTGCCAGAGCCAGCAGAACCAGGGCGGCAAAATGTATCCGAAACTGCCACAGCCCGGCATTCTCCGGGATAATCTTGCGCATGTGCGGTACCTTTACCTGTTGCTCACGCCGGCCGGCATCGCGCAGATCCTTGTTGCGCGCGCTCAGGTGCAGCCAGATCAGAAACGGAATGATCTTGTACATCATGCCGTTCACGGCGGTCATGGCAAAACCGGCAATCATCAGCACGCCTGTCAGCAATGCCGGCAGCTCGATGCCTGCAAGCATGGCAATACCACGGATGAACACCAGCGCGATCAGACTGGCCATGGCCAGCTGCCAGAACTTCATGGTGGTATCGGGCAGGGTTCGCCGGCGCCGGTGCAGCAACCACAGGGTATTGAGCGCGAAAACCAGCAGGCAGGCCGCCAGCAGTACGCCCAGCAGGGCCTGCAGACCTGCCAGCGGATAAAACCAGGTCAGGCTCAGGGCCAGTAACAGGACGAACAGCAGCCAGCCCAGCCAGCGCTGATGCCATTTCGGGTAGTCATCGGTGATCTGAAACATGGGAATAACCTGATAGGCCACGGCCATCACCAGCATAAAAACCCAGCCCAGCAGACCCCAGCTTAAATGCAGGTCAGTCAACTGCCGGGCCACGGCGAAGGTTTCGCCGACATAACCCGCGGCCAGGTAAATACCCAGACCGGCGGTAAGCAGCAGGGCCAGCAGCGCCAGCAGCATCATGGTGCGGGTAATATGACGGCTGACGGAGCGCAGCAGGCGTTCGGCGGCCACCATAACAAAAACCGCAAAGGTAAAGCCCAGCAGTAACATGGCGACAAGGAACAGCCAGCGATACTGCAGCAGCCAGGCCGCCGCCAGTGACAGCGATCCGAGAACCAGCGGGGTATGAATAATGCTGCTGAACAGCACCGGGCGAGGAATCACCATGCCCATCAGTACCGGCATCAGTTGCAGCATGGCCCCGAGCATGCTCATGGCCAGAAAGCCCAGGGTCAGCAGATGGGTGACGGCCAGCATCGGCGGGTTCCAGCGCGAGCTGATAATATCCGGCCCGTGCCAGAGCAGTACCAGGGCCGCCAGCAAACCGAAGACCGGTGCGCTAACAAGAAAACGCGCCGGCACCGAGAAAGGCGGCGCCTGTTGCAGGGAAAGGTTAGCGTGCATGGTCAGTTATTATAGCCGCTATCATGGCCTTCCATCGCTTAACACCTGCCGTACCCGTGACTCGGCCTCGGCATCGCCCTGCCGCCAGATAAACACTTCGACCGCGGTGCTGGTGCCTTCACGCTGCTGGTAGCTAAAGCCACGCTCATCCAGGTTGCCGAACAACATGCAGGGATCACGCCGGTGCAGCATACGCAGATACTGCCCCGGTGTTAACTGCTCGGCGGCCTCCAGTGTCTGCACCAGCGGCTCGGGCGGCTCCAGGTCACTGACATCCAGTAAAACCTCTGCCGTCATATCAGGCCCTGTTCCATTCCTGGAATTTCTGCTGCCAGTTGTCGACATCCGCATCCAGACGCTGATCCATAATGCTGTAGAGAATCTGCTCTTCTTTCATATTATGCTGCTGCATAAGAATCAGCAGGGTTTCCGCCTCGCCCAGGTAATCATCCGCCTCTTCGCGCTCAAGCGCGGCGGCCATTTCGTCAAACAGGGCGCGCATCTGCTCATGCTCCATGCGCATCATCTCGGTCGGGCCGGTGACGATACCGGTCTCCTGCTCAAATGCCGGGAAAAGCACCTGCTCCTCGATGCCCAGATGACGATCCATGGCCTGCACAAACTGTTGAAAAGCCTGCCGGGCCTTTTCCCAGTCCTGCGTGGAAGCCGCATTTTCCGCCTCAGAAAAAAGCCGGTCGCAATCACGATGGTCCTGCGCCATTAAATTCTTGATACCCACACCTTCACCTCATTATTCTGGATTGCCGGCCGGACATACCCGTGCCGTCGGGAAAACGGAGCTTAGCAGTAAAGCCCGGAGCGCGGTATGACCTGAATCAAAGAGCCCATCAGAGAGAACGGCCAGCAAATCCACCCAGCAGGCCTGAAACAGAACGCACAGGCGAAAAACCATATCGATAACCTGACATTTTGACATTTTATGCGCACCTTGCACGGGCGTATTATTACAGACTGCTCCTGCAGAAAATACAGGTCTACCCGAGTCATTCCAGCTGTTTGCTTTCTCAAAACAGCGCCTTTTCTTTTTTTTCAGGGAGCAAGCGAATTTTTTTATTTTTTATGGAACCCTTTGCCCTTTTCTATCGTGTTTGATGTTATGCGGAATTGTAAATACCGGGAGTTGGACAGGTTATTTCCGCTAATACATTGATCTTAAATGAATCAGCATAAAAAGCGCTGGCGCCGGCACGTGGTTACTACGGGGCTTGCAAATGAACAACACCAAAGAGGGATGATTATGAAAACGAATATTGACCATTTGCGCCGGCAAGGCCTGCGCGTTATCGGTTTTGCCGCCATTTCCGGTTTCCTTATTTTTTCGGCTACTGCCTGTAGCGACTCGGGAACGACATCTGCCACTACCGTACCCGGCATTGCAGCCAGCAAAAACAAAAGTGATGACGATCATTCAAAAGACTCCGCCACCACATTCAAGATAAAGGAAGCCAAATGGGAATCGGGAGATAACAAACTGGAAGTCAAAGGCAAGGGTACGGAAGATGAGACCGTTACCGTCAGCAATGCCGCTACCGGCGGTGTTATTGGTGACGACAAGGTTGATGATGATGACAAATGGAAGGTCAAGGCCAGGCACCTGGCGTCCGTTCCCTGCCGGATTCGCGCCGAGCAGTCAGACGGCCAGTCTGCCGAGATGGACGTAAAGGATGCACCAGCTGACTGTGACGATGGCAATAACGGCGGCAACAATCAGCCACCGGTCGCCAATGATAATGCCTACGGTGTCGTGAAAAACACCACACTGAGCATTGCCGCGCCCGGCGTACTCGGCAATGATACGGATGACGGCAAACTGCAGCCACTGACCGCCAGCCTGGTCAGCGATGTCAGCCACGGCAGCCTGACGCTGAACCCGGACGGCTCCTTTGAGTATACCCCCGATACGGACTTCACCGGCAGCGACAGTTTCAGCTACGCCGCCAATGACGGTGAATTCAGCCGCAATGCCAGTGTCAGCATTACCGTCAGCGACACACCGGTCGCACCTGCCACCTCGATCAACTCAACCAGCCAGAACGGGCCGCTGCAAAACAGCCCGGTTCCCGAAATGCCGGCAATCGGTCTGATTGATTATTCCGTGTTCGCAGTCAACGACCTGGGCATGCACTGCGGTGACTTCGATACCCGTATTTCCAGCATCCTGCCACCGTTCAATGTGCTGCACGCGCAGGTAATACAGAAAGGCGCAGAACCGAAAATACTGGATGAGGCCACGGGTACCCGGCTGACATACACGGCCAGCGCCAACCCCAACGACCCCATTCTGGGCGGCACCAGCCCGTCGGGGCAGCCTCTGCTGTCCAGCCTGACCAAGGGCAATGTCTATAAAACCAACTTCTGGGACCTGGCCATGGGTTCAAACGAATCCATTGCCCTGAAGGCCTACCGTCCCTTCTACCCGCCGGGCATTCTCGATGCCTTCTCACCGGTCGCCGACCAGGGACTGCCCATGCCTGATGTTGAACGTCTTTACCTGGGTGACGGCGTGCTGGCGGCAGACCAGCAGTCCATGCCCGGCATACTCGACCCGTATATCGTCAATGACGGCCAGCATTTCGGCCAGTATGTCAGCGACCTGCCCTTCTTTATCAATTTCCCTTTCGGCTATACCGTGAAGAAGGTCAACTGGTTTGAAGCCGCCGGTGTGCCGGTCGCCGCTTTTGATGATGCCGGTCGTGAAAACCCCTACCCGCTGTTCCGGGTGCAGGCACATGATGCCGGCGGCACCCTGCTGGCTTCCGTCGATACGGTCGCGCCTATCTCCGGTGAGGCCAACTGCAAGGGCTGTCACGGCGCACCGGTCGACGGCGGTAATGGTTCGGCTACAAAGGATCTGACAGATGTTGCCACCACGCTGGACGACCCGCAACTGGGTGATATCCCGCTGGAAGTCAGCAAGGAGTACGCCGCCGATATCAATATCCTGCGCCTGCATGACCAGAAACACGGCACCATGCTGGAAGGCTCCACCCCGGTGGTCTGCCAGAGCTGTCATTACACCCCGGCGCTTGACCTGGCCCATGTCGGCCCGCGCGGCCCTGAAAACGACACCGCACCCGGCGACCCGTCCAACGGCCGTGACCAGGTGGTCAACAAGTCCATGTCCAATGTCATGCACAGTCACCACGCCACGGTTACCGACCAGGACGGCAAGCCGCTGTTCCCGTCCATGCCGCCACCGGTGGATGCCAATGGCAAATTCCGTGACCCGCTCGCGGCCGATGACATACTGCAGCAGACCTGCTACCAGTGTCACCCGGGGCGTCGCACCAACTGCCTGCGCGGCGCCATGGCCAGTGGCGGCATGCTCTGCCAGGATTGCCACGGCGATATGGCACAGGTGGGTAACGACTTCTCACGCAATGTCAGCAAAGACAATCCCGGCGCCTTCGAGCTGGCGGATGACTTCTACACCAATCCGAACACCCCGCGTGTACCCTGGGCCAATGAGCCGGGCTGCGGCGCCTGCCACACCGGTGACGCTATGGATAACCTGGCCGGCGCAGCCGACACCATTGCCCAGCCCGATGACGGCATCCGCCTGATGCAGGCATGGCGCATTGGCGACGCCAAAGCAACACCGATCGTGCCGAGCAACAAGCGCTTTGCCGAACCGGTGGTAGCAGCGACCGGCAATCCACAGCTGTACCGCGTGAGTACCGGCCATGAAGGTGTACTGTGTGAATCCTGCCACGGCGCCACGCATGCCATCTTCCCCAACGCCAACCCGAACGCCAACGACAATGTAGCCTCGATGCAGCTGCAGGGACATGCCGGCGTCATCAGTGAATGCAGCACCTGCCATACCGGCGATATGGGCATTACTCTGGACGGCCCGCATGGCATGCACCCGGTAGGTGATGCCGGCAATGACTTTGCCGATGGCGGTCATGAAGACATTGC
>DRLE01000266.1 GCA_011051475.1 Gammaproteobacteria bacterium | reverse complement strand
TGGCCGGCACCGCATTCATCAGCACCGATGAAGGATAGGCCGCCTTGCCGCCGGGCACATACAGCCCTACCCTGTCCATGGGGTTGACGCTCTGCCCCAGCACGGTGCCGTCTTCTTCCGTATACGACCATGACGCCAGCTTCTGGTGTTCGGCGTAACTGCGGATACGCTCGGCGGCTTTTTCCAGGGCTTCGCGCTGTTCGGCAGGAATAGCATCCAGCGCCTGCTGCAGCTGCTCCTGTCCCAGCTCCATCTGCGCCGCGTCGGTGAGCCGCATGCGGTCGAATTTATTGGTGTATTCAATGACCGCTTCATTACCACGCTGTTTTACATCGCTGAGAATATCGGCCACGATTTTGGCCACTTCGCCATCAATACCGGCTTCCCAGGCCAGCATTTCGTCAAGCCGGGCGTAGAAATCGTCATCATTGTAATCAAGTGTGGTGATATTTGGCATGGTTGTAATCAGTGGTGTTGTTTATTTCGTCAGGCCCGTTACGGCATGTCTTTGCGAGAAATTCTGTCATTGCGAGCGTAAGCGAAGTAATCTCGTTCCGCGCCCACTTAACCGGATTGCTTCGCTTACGCTCGCAATGACGGGGTGTATTGATCTTCGCACACCATTATCTCAGGCTGTTTCTTCTACCGCAGCACCAATCTGCTCGATAATGGCGCTGATCTGTCTGTGTTTCATTTTCATGGCCGCGCGGTTGACCACCAGGCGCGAGCTGATATCGGCAATATGGTCGACCGGCTTCAGACCGTTGGCCTTCAGCGTATTGCCGGTGTCGACCACATCGACGATCAGGTCAGACAGGCCGACAATGGGGCCAAGCTCCATGGAACCGTACAGCTTGATCAGCTCGATCTGCTCGCCGCGCGACTCGAAATAACGCCGCGCCACATTGGTAAACTTGGTAGCCACGCGCAAACGACTGCTGATGCGCGGTTTTTCCTCGACCAGGCCGGCGGTCATCAAGCGACACCTGGCAATTTTCAGATCCAGCGGTTCATACAGCCCATCCCCGCCATGCTCCATAAGCACGTCCTTGCCCGCCACCCCCAGGTCGGCAGCGCCGAACTGCACATAGGTCGGCACATCGGTGGCGCGAATAATCAGCAGCTTCACATCCTCCTGGTTGGTATCGAGAATCAGCTTGCGGCTTTTTTCGGGATCCTCGGCCGGAACGATGTTGGCGGCCGCTAGCAGGGGGAGAGTCTCTTTATAGATTCTGCCTTTTGAGAGAGCGATTGTAATCATAGCGTCCAATACCTGGCCGCAGTGAACAGTGAATAGTGAATAGTGAATAACGGGGTTGTCATGGGCTGTTCTGCTGTTTGTCGCGGGCCTGTTTTGCTGTTTTTATGCTGGATGTTAACAGTTTAATTAGTTCGTTTATCTGTGGTTTTATGCTGCTGTACATTACTTCGGTAATGTATTCACCCTTGTGGAGCAGCCTTAACCAGTAGTAGGTTTCGTTGGCTTCCTTGAGCGCAATGCTGAGTTTGTTAATAAAATCAGCTCGTGATTGCGCATATTGCGCCTCACAAATCAAAGCACCAATCGCTGTACCAGAACGCAGTACCTGCCTGCTGAGCACAAACTCATTCTCATTTCTGGTCAAAAACTGCGCAAGTTTAACGATACGCAAAGCAAAAGCAAAACTCTTTTCCCTGAGCACACTCTCCATAAGGACTCCTTCCCTACCAAAAACGCTTTTCCACTATTCACTATTCGTTATTCACTGCGCGAAGCGCCCTCTGGGCGCTAGTCATGAGTGCGCCGGATCTTCGCGCCAAGCAAAGACAGTTTCTCCTCAATATTCTCATACCCACGGTCGATATGGTAAATACGCTGCACCTCGGTTTCACCTTCGGCGACCAGGCCGGCGATAATGAGGCTGGCGGAGGCGCGCAGGTCGGTGGCCATGACGGGGGCGGCGGTGAGGCCGTCGACGCCGCGGATAATGGCGGTGTTGCCCTCGATTTCGATATCGGCACCCATGCGCTTGAGTTCCTGCACGTGCATAAAGCGGTTTTCAAACACGGTTTCCACCACGGTGGAGGTGCCTTCGGCAATGGTGTTAAGGGCGGCGAACTGGGCCTGCATATCCGTGGGAAATGCGGGATATGGCGCGGTGCGGATGCTCACGGCCTTCGGGCGTTTGCCCTGCATATCCAGGGTAATCCAGTCATCGCCGACTTCGACTTCGGCACCGGCCTCGCGCAGCTTGTCGATAACCGCATCCAGCAGTTTCGGGTCGGTGTCCTTGACCCGGATACTGCCGCCGGTAATGGCGGCGGCCACCAGAAAGGTGCCGGTTTCAATACGATCGGGCAGCACGCGGTAACGGGTACCGTGCAGTTTCTCCACACCTTCGATGGTAATGGTATCGGAGCCGGCGCCGGCGATCTTGCCGCCCATGGCATTGATAAAGTTGGCCAGATCCACGACTTCGGGCTCGCGCGCGGCATTCTCGATAACCGTGGTGCCATCGGCCAGGGCTGCGGCCATCATCAGATTCTCGGTGCCGGTAACGGTGACGATATCCAGCACCAGACGCGCGCCCCTGAGGCGGTCGGCCTTGGCGTGAATATAGCCATTGCTGACATCGATTTCCGCCCCCATGTCCTGCAGGCCCTTGATATGCAGGTCAACCGGGCGCGAGCCGATAGCACAACCACCGGGCAGGGAAACTTCGGCCACCCCATAGCGCGCCAGCAGCGGGCCCAGCACCAGGATGGACGAACGCATGGTTTTTACCAGGTGATAGGGGGCGGTGTGGTTTTCGATGGTGGAACAGTCCACCTCGACACTGAGCTTTTCATCGATGGACACCATCACGCCCATGCAGCCAAGCAGTTCCACCGTGGTGGTGACATCGTGCAGATGCGGCACATTTTCGATGGTGGCCGGACCATCAGCCAGCAGGGTGGCCGCCAGAATGGGCAGCACGGCGTTCTTGGCGCCGGAAATGCGGATATCGCCCTGCAGGCGGTCACCACCGGTAATCATTAACTTGTTCATTGGCTGATGTCTCGAATCGTGTCTTCTACACCGTAGGCTCTGGCTATGCTTAGCAGGTTGTCCGGCAGGTTTTTAAATTGAATATCCAGTTTGCGCAGCTGCGCCTGGCGGAAAATTTCCAGCAGCAGGGCCAGGGCCGCGCTATTGCAGGCATCGACTCCGGAAAGGTCCATACTCAGGGCGCCATCACCGGCGTCAACGCCGGCAAGCAGTTGTAGGCTACGCTTGAGCAGGTCCGGCGCGGTATTGAAATCCACCGTGCCGGACATCCGGTATTGCCGGGGTTCCTGCTGCTGTATGTCAGCACGGGCCTGTTGCACCTGTCCGCCTGTCCTGCTCAGGTTTTGTCTGAAGCGAGTTGCTGGTTTTTTTCACGCAGGTATTCTAACAGACCCTCGATGCCGCTTTTGCGAATTTCCTGGGTAAATGTTCCCCGGTAGCTGGTCACCAGGCTGACGCCGTCAACCTTGATATCGTAGACCTTCCACATATTGTTTTTTACCCGCATGCGGTAGGCCAGCGGTACCGGCGGCCCGCCGGGCTGTATAACCTCGGCCTTCACCGATATTTTTTTCGCATCCGGCGGCACCTTGACCGGGAAATAACGGATTTCCTGGTCACTGAATTCAAGCAGTGACTTGCTGTAGGTGCGGATCAGCAGATTGCGAAAGGATTCGACAAACTCCAGCTTCTGCTCACGGGTGGCCTTCTTCCAGTTCTTGCCCAGAGCAAGCTTGGCCATGGTAACGTCATCCAGGTGCGGCAGGATGTACTCATCGACAATCCGGTAAACCTTGTCCGGGTTCTTTTTCAGCTCGTCCATGTCATTGCGCAGGATTTCAATCACCTGGTTCGAAGTGCGCTCCAGCATCTCCACCGGTGATTCTTCCGGCTGCGCCTGTACCGCCTGCGCCACCGGGAATATGCCCAGCAGCAGGTATACCAGTATGTTTTTCAGAATACTCATGCGTTTCTCTTATTCCTTTTTGTCGCCCTGGCTGTAGAGGAACTGACCGATAATCTGCTCCAGCACCAGTGCCGACTGGGTCAGGTCGATAACATCACCGTCTTTCAGGTAGTCCTCCTCCGCGCCCGGCTCAAGGCCCACGTACTGCTCACCGAGCAGACCGGAGGTCAGAATGCTGGCCGCCGTATCCACCGGAAAACGGTTGTACTGCGCATCGATATCCATACGGATAACGGCTTCATAGGTTTCACTATTGTATTGGATATCACTCACCCGGCCAATTGTCACGCCACCGGCAGACACCGGTGAGCGCACCTTTAAACCACCGATATTGTCAAAGTTCGCCGTCAGGCTGTAGCTTTCACCGCCGCTGTAGCTGCTCATATTGCTGACCTTCATGGCCAGCATAAAAAAGGCGGCAATGGCACCGGCGACAAAAAGCCCGACCAGAATTTCAATTTTACGCGATGTCATTGTTTTTCCTCTGGAGTTCTTCAGTCTTTTGCATGACAGATAAGTTGACCATGTTTATTTGCTGAACATTAATGCGGTTAAAATAAAGTCCAGGAACAGCACCGCCAGTGAGCTGTAAACCACGGTGCGGGTGGTCGCCTGTCCCAGGCCTTCGGAGGTGGGCACACAGTCATAGCCTTCAAAAACGGCTATCCATGCGGCCACCACGCCAAATACCAGACTCTTGATTATTCCGTTATACAGATCATCATACAAGTCCACCTTGGCCTGCGGCTGCGACCAGAACGGACCGTAGTCCAGCCCCAGCATCTGCACCGCCACCAGATAGGCGCCCAGTACACCCACGGCGCTGAAAATGGTTGCCAGCAGCGGCATGGAAATAACCCCGGCCAGAAAACGCGGCGCCATTACCCGCTGCATCGGGTTGACCGCCATCATTTCCATACCGGAAAGCTGCTCGGTGGCCTTCATCAGACCAATTTCAGCGGTCAGCGCCGAACCCGCGCGACCGGCAAACAGCAGGGCGGTTACCACCGGACCGAGTTCACGTAGCAACGACAGCACCACCATAACACCGACCGAATCTTCGGCGCCAAAATCCACCAGACCGTAATACGACTGCAGCGCCATCACCATACCCACGAACAGGCCGGCGACAATAACAATAATCAGGGTCTGCACACCCACCGAATACAGCTGCTTTACCAGCAGCGACGGCCGCCGCAACAGACTGGTGCAACTGGCCAGCACCACCAGTAAAAAAACGCTGGCGCGGCCGAGCCGCTCGAAAGCAGCCAGGGTGGTAGCGCCAAGGTTGGCCAGTCGATCAATCATGCCCGATCCCTTATGCCCTTCCTGCCTGGAACAAATCTTCCAGCAGGGGTTTTGCCGGATAGTGAAACGGCACCGGCCCGTCGGCATCGCCGTGAATAAACTGATGGGTCCATTCCGACTGGCTGTTGCCAAGCTGCTCCGGGGTGCCGCTTTCCACCAGCCTGCCGGCGGAAATAATATGCACCTGGTTGGCAATGGACAGGGTTTCGGGCACATCATGGGACACCACAATACTGCAGATATCCAGGGCGTCGTTGAGTTCCTTGATCAGCGACACCAGCACCCCCATGGAAATCGGGTCCTGGCCGGTAAACGGCTCGTCGTACATAATCATCATCGGGTCCAGCGCAATGGCCCGCGCCAGCGCCACGCGCCGCGCCATGCCGCCGGACAGCTGCGACGGCATCAGTTGCGCGGCGCCGCGCAGTCCGACAGCATTCAGCTTGAGCAGCACCAGGTGGCGCAGCATGGCCTCATCAAGCCGGGTATGTTCACGCAGCGGATAGGCGACGTTTTCAAAGACGCTCAGGTCGGTCAGCAGGGCGCCGGTCTGAAACAGCATACCCATGCGCTTGCGCAATTCGAACAGCTCGCGGGTTTTCAGCCTGTGGACATTTTCGCCATCAACCTCGATGCTACCCTGCTCCGGGCGCAGCTGCCCGGCGATCAGTTTCAGCAATGTGGTCTTGCCGGTCCCGCTGGGCCCCATAATCGCGGTTATGCCACTGCGAGGAATATCCAGCGACAGACCATCGAAAATCTTTCGCTCGCCGCGGCTGAAGTGCAAATCTCTTATCTTGACCAGAATCTGATTCAAAGGAGGGCTCTTGGTATTTATTCTTATTGTTATTCAGGAATGCGCTGATTGTAGCATTGTCGCTGTAAAGCGCCCAGCTTATCGGTCTTTTCCCGTTTTGAGCAAAAGCAATCGCTCAATACCCCATCACTTCCAGCATGGCGCGAAACCGCCCCAGGTCAGCGGCCTGAAGTTTCGGGTGGCGCACAAAAATCGCGGCCGGCGCCTCTGCCTGCGGACGGTTTTCCAGTTGCTGCAAAAACGGCTCGATCTGCGCTCTGACCTGCCGCAGGTCTTTCAGTTCGCTATTCAGCAGAAAGATGTCCGAGGCACTGTCACCGGCATAAAGCGGTACCGACAGCGCATCACCCAGTCTCTGTAGTGACGCTGCCTGAGCCCCGGCATCCCCTGCATTACCAACGACCAGTGCCGCCAGCTGCTGCTGCAAGGCACCCAGGTGCTCGATCAGCGCCGCCGCTCCCACTGTCTCCAGCAATACGGCATTACATTCGATATAAAACCGGAAGTTTTCATGGACCTCGTCAGGCCAGTCCTCGATCGGCAACACCTGCTCACCGGCCAGACTGGCGACCAGGTCTGCGGCCGGCACCAGTACGGTATTGAAATCATTACTGTAATAACCCAGCTGCCAGTCTTCGGGGAGATCATCGGGGTAATAGCTGCCCTGCCAGTGCCTGTGCAACCAGCCATATGCGCCTGTCTGTAAATCCGGCTTTGGTATCGGTGTTTCTGACATAGCAGGGAAAAACCCGTGGATGAATCAAATGATTTCTTGGCGAATTTAAGCACATAGCGTATTCTTCACCCACAAAAAAATACAGATGATACACCAAGCATGTTTTTATTCTCCCTGGCGATTATTGCCGGCTTTATCCTGCTGATCTGGAGCGCCGACCGCTTTATTATCGGCGCGGCCGCCACCGCGCAGAATTTCAGTGTACCGCCGCTGATTATCGGCCTGACCGTGGTCGGTTTCGGCACCTCGGCGCCGGAAATGATGGTAGCAGGCTTTGCCGCCTGGGAAGGCAGCCCGGCCATGGCCATCGGTAACGCCCTGGGCTCGAATATTACCAATATCACCCTGGTGCTCGGTTTTGCCGCCCTGATTGCGCCGCTGAATGTTCAGTCACGCATTCTGAAAAAGGAGCTGCCCATCCTGCTGTTTGCCACCCTGGTGGCGCTGGTACTGATGCGTGACATGACGCTGGGCCGGATCGATGGCGCAATCCTGTTTGCCCTGCTGGTGCTGCTGATGGCCTGGTTTACCCGCCAGGGCCTGCGCAACCAGGACCAGGACGCGCTGACCGAGGAGTTTATCGAGGAAATCCCGACCCAGATGCACACGGGGCTCGCCCTGTTCTGGCTGATCCTTGGCCTGGTCCTGCTGACCGCCAGTTCACGCCTGCTGGTCTGGGGCGCGGTCGGCGTTGCCACCGAGTTCGGCGTCAGTGAACTGATTATCGGTCTGACCGTTATTGCCGTCGGCACCAGCCTGCCCGAGCTGGCTGCATCCATCTCCGGCGCCCTGAAAAACGAACATGATATCGCCATCGGCAATGTGGTCGGCTCCAACCTGTTCAATACCCTGGGGGTGCTCGCCATTCCCGGCCTGATCGCGCCCGGTCCCCTGTCCCCCGAGGTACTGCAACGGGATATGCCGATCGTGCTCGGCCTGACCATCGTCCTGTTTGTTATGGCCTATGGCTTGCGCGGGCCGGGACGCATCAACCGCCTTGAAGGCAGCCTGCTGTTTGGCGCTTTCATTGCCTACCAAATACTGTTATTTTTATCGATACAGTAAAATCGTTACCGTCAGAACTCGGAAGCCCGGCATGCCCTCCAGCAAAAACACAGATTTTCAGAAACTCGGTCGCGAAGTCATTGCCACCGAGCTGGCCGAAATTGCCGCCCTGGCCGAGCGCATCGATGACAGTTTCAGCCAGGCCTGCGAACTGCTGCTGGCCTGCAAGGGGCGCATCGTCGTCACCGGCATGGGCAAGTCCGGCCATATCGGCGGCAAGATAGCCGCCACCCTGGCCAGTACCGGCAGCCCGGCCTTTTTCGTCCACCCCGGCGAGGCCAGCCACGGCGATCTGGGCATGATCACGAAAAACGACACCGTCATTGCCCTGTCCAACTCCGGCAACACGGCGGAAATCACCACCATTATTCCCATACTGAAGCGCTTTGGCGTGCCCCTGATCAGCATGACCGGCGACAGCAACTCCACGCTGGCGCGAGAGGCCACGATTAACCTGGATGTCAGCGTCAGCAAGGAGGCCTGCCCGCACGACCTGGCGCCGACCTCCAGCACCACGGTGGCACTGGTGATGGGCGACGCCCTGGCCGTCAGCCTGCTGCAGGCGCGCGGTTTTACCGCCGAGGACTTCGCCCTCTCGCATCCCGGCGGCAGCCTGGGGCGCCGCCTGCTGCTGCACGTGGCAGACATTATGCACACCGGCGAGCGCATTCCGAAAGTACCGGCCACCGCCACGGTTTCCGAGGCCCTGCTGGAAATGAGCAAAAAAGGCCTGGGCATGACCGCCATTGTCGATGACGCCGATCAGGTGCTGGGCATCTACACCGACGGCGACCTGCGCCGCTCGCTGGACAACAATATGGATGTGCATCACACCCTGATTCGTGATGTAATGACCGCCAACTGCCGCACCACCACCGCCGACACCCTCGCCGCCAGCATCGTCAAGATGATGGAAGACATGGGCATCAACAGCCTGCTGGTGGTGGATGAGAATAACAAGCTGGTGGGTGCGTTTAATATGCACGATATACTCAGAGCGGGCATTGTTTAAAGCAGTGAATAGTGAATAACGAATAGTGAATAGTTTAAAAACAAAAACGCTTCTCACTATTCGTTATTCACTATTCACTATTCACTGGTTTTAACAGATGGACATTATTGAAAAAGCAAAAAACATAAAACTGGTTATCTTCGACATCGACGGCGTTATGACCGACGGCAGTCTTTTTTTTGACAATCAGGGCGAGGAATACAAGGCCTTTAACTCGCTGGACGGACACGGCCTGCGAATGTTGCAGGAATGCGGGGTGAAGGTAGCGGTAATCACCGGGCGCCAGTCGAAACTGGTGCAGCATCGCATGCACGATCTTGGCGTTAACCTGCTTTACCAGGGTTATCGCGACAAGACGCCGGCCTTTGAACTGCTGCTTAAGGAAGTCAACCTGACAAAGGACGAGATCACCTATGTCGGCGACGATGTGGTCGACCTGCCGATCATGTCACAGCTGGACTTTGCCATTGCGGTGCAGAACGCCCACCCCTTTGTCAAACAGCACGCACACTGGATTACCGAACGCAGTGGCGGGCGTGGCGCGGTGCGCGATGTCTGCGAGTTTATCCTGGAAGCCAAGGGCCTGCTGCATGACAAGCTGCACTCCTACCTGCACAGCAGTGACGCCTGAGGTCTGGCCACTATCGCATGAAACGCTCTGTCAGTATCGGCCTGTTTCTGCTTATGGCGCTGGTGGTCTGGTGGTCAATTACCCGCGATTACAGCCAGCAGCATCTGCAGGTGGAAAAAGATGAGCACTATATCGAGCTGTTTATGAACCAGTTTGAGCTGACGCGCATGACTGACAACGGCCGGCCGGCATACCGCCTGAAAGGTGAGCACCTGCAGCGCTATAACGATGCCGAGGAAACCGAAATCCGCCGGCCGGAATTCTACCTGCTACAGGAAGGCAGGCAGTGGAAAATCAGCGCCGACTCGGCCCTGCTGAATAACGCTAAAAACACCATTGTGCTGAATGACAATGTGGTCATGCAACAACAGGCGGCCGATCCCGCC
>DRLE01000265.1 GCA_011051475.1 Gammaproteobacteria bacterium | reverse complement strand
CGTGGCGATACTGCCCTCGCAGTCCTCAAGCAGGGGCTCGATTTCGGCCAGAAAAACCAGTGCCGACATCTGTGCGGTATCACGGCCGTCGGTGGTCATGTGAACCACCGGTTTTACCTTGTGGTCGGCACATAACCTGATCAGCGCTTTCAGGTGGTTAATGTGACTGTGCACACCGCCATTGGATGTGAGGCCAACCAGATGTACCGGACGGTCATGCTCCCTGGCATCTTCGACCGCAGCCACCAGTGCCGCATTGGTAAAAAACTCGCCGCTTTCAATTTCATCATTGATGCGAACCAGGTCCTGCCTGATCACAGCGCCACAACCCAGGGTCATGTGACCGACCTCGGAGTTACCCATCTGCCCGTCAGGCAGGCCAACCGAACTGCCACAGGCTTCAAGCGTGGTGTGGGAATTACGGGAAAAATATTCGTCCAGGCGCGGGGTATTGGCTTCCTGTACGGCATTGTTCAATTTGCTTGGGTTGCAACCAAAACCATCCAGAATAATCAGGAGGGTGGGTCTGCGGGGGACACTGCGTTCAGCCATTAGAGCTCTCTGCCCTTTCTCTTTCTATGATTGGTGTTGGGGGCGTGATTTTACACTATTGGCGTGGTCTTCACGAAACAATATTTTTAACGAGTACAATCTGCTCTGAAGGAAAGGCGACAACCCTGCAGTAAAGAAAAGACTACAACGATTAAGAAAGACCATGGCTTCGTACTCGCTGATGTCATCAGCAGCCTGTTACTCGTGGTTCTCTTTCCGTAAATCAGGCCTTCCTGTTATCGCCTGCCCACAACAGATTAAAGATTAACCCTTTCACAACAGACCCCTGCCTTGCTGCTGCCATTAACGACCGGTTCCTGATGACCCGGACAGACAATCAGCAACAAAAAAATACGGGGGACTAAAATAGCGGAGAAATAATTCATTATAAAAACAATACAAAGGTCTGGTTAATCGATGCTTTTTATCCGGCTGAGCATCAAAAAAAGTTGGTTTTCTTTACGCTTATGTCGCTGTTTTTTACAGTTTTATCGTGTGTGCCAGGCATTTTTCTGGAATGCATCTTAAATCGCTCAGGTTTTGATATAAAAAAACAGCAAACAAGCATATGCAAGCTAAAAACAGCAGATTTTATCAGCAATTATACTCATTCAATAGGTATAAACCTGTATTTATGTCAGGGTTTTTTACATATAGCACTGCACCCCCCTCTCAGTTTCGAGAAAAAGCGAAGAAATATTTTATTTTTCAATCAGTTGAACAGCCTGGCCCATAATTTGCTTCATCTGACTGGACGGAGCGGAAACCCGCCTTCCTGGACGTTCCTGTTCCGCAGATTATAAATAAAACTATCATCAACTGGAGACAACACATTATGAATAAAACAATCCTGGCTGGAATCGCAGCCATTTCTTTGCTGATATCCTCAAGCACATCTTTTGCCGGTATGGGCCACATGCTGTACAACCCGAACGTGGCGCCTCTGACCATTATTAATACCATTTCAGAAGTGAATGGCTCCGTTGCCGGCTTTGTTGACAGCGACGGCAATGTTAATGGCGATATGACAAACCCTGACAATGTAAGCATTATTTATCCAATTTCAGGTATCATTTATGCAACAGTAACTGATGGCCGTTCAGGCGAATCGCTTGGTGCATTCAGACAGTCCGGCACAATTGATGCCACCGCTTCTTTCAGTACTGCCTTTTTTGGCCTGCTGGGTGACTGGAGTCAGCTGCCTGCAACCCTCCCATGGACCATGACCGAAGAAACCATCAAGGTTAACGGTTCAACATTTGTTTTCGAAGAAGAGCTGACCGGTCGCGCTTTCCCTCAGCTGGGCCCTGTTGAAGATCCGAACGTAACGGGCACTATGTCCCTGCGTATGGCAGGTTGTGCAGGTGTTCGCGAAGTCAGCGGCGAAGGTGAGTATGCCGGCAAGGTCGGAACACTCTGCCTGAACGGAACCTTTACTTTCCAGCCGAATTTCGATGGCAAGGGCGTATCAAACTGTACCATCGTGGTTCACGATCCGCTGCAATAAGTAGCAGACAATTATTTAGCACACAAAAAAGGGCGAGTTTTTCTCGCCCTTTTTTATTCTGCACATCAGTTTAGCTTTATCTATCCAGACTACTCCTCAGTCACCCCGCGATAAAAAAGCCGCCCTACATAAAAACGGGCCGGACTGAATACTATCGACTGCCGGCTCAGTGATCTTTTCTGTCCTTTTCAGTCTGATCCGGTTCATCGTCATCCATTTCATCATCACGGCTGTTTTCCTCTTCCTCGTGCTCGGCCTCATCCAGCAGGCGCTCCATTTCCTCATCCGTCAGTTCACCATTATCGCCATCCTGCGGTTCATTGTCTGCATTGTCCGGGTTTATCGGGTTGCCTTGTGCATCGTGGTCATCATCGGGAAAATCCGATCTCGCGGCCGCGACAGGTTCCTCGATCAGCTGAAAATCATCATTTTCCATAATGACATTCTCTTCTTCCTGCTGTTTTATCTTGTCCTTGAGAAAGATACGGGACATGATCAGCCCCAGCTCGAACAGCAACCAGATAGGCACGGCCAGCAGCGACTGTGAAATCACATCCGGCGGGGTCAGCAGCATGCCGATAACAAAGGCTCCGATTATGATATAGGGGCGTTTTTCCGCCAGCTTGTCGGGCGTGGTAACGCCTGCAGCCACCAGCAGAAAAGTCGCTACGGGCACTTCAAAGGCAATACCGAAGGCAAGGAAAATAGCGAGGATAAAATCCAGGTACTGGCCGATATCGGTCATCACCGCCACGCCCTCGGGAGCGATACCGATAAAAAAGCCGAACAGGATGGGGAAAATCACGAAATAGGCAAAAGCGATGCCGCAGTAGAACAGGACCACGCTGGAAATCAGCAGCGGCGTAACCATGCGTTTTTCGTGACTGTACAGGCCGGGAGCGATAAACCCCCAGATCTGGTGCAGCAGATAGGGAATGGTCAGCAGCAAGGACAGCATCAACACCAGCTTGAACGGCACCAGAAAGGGCGAGGTGACGCCGGTGGCGATCATCGAGGTGCCTTCGGGCATCAGATTGAGCAGCGGCTCGGCAGCCAGGGTAAAGATATCTTCGGAAAAGGCAAACAGGGCGATAAACACGATCAGCACCGCCAGCACCATGCGCAGCAGGCGGTCGCGCAGCTCGACCAGGTGGTCCATCAGGGTCAGTTCCTGCTCGTCGACGTCGTGGTCGTGTGTATTTTGCTCAGCCATTGAATGAATCAGGAGGATTTGTTTTCAGCAGAAGGCCTGTCTGGTGTTTTCTCATCGGAGGCGCCTGTTTTATCCTGTGGATTATCGGCTTCAATGCTGCTGCCGGTGTCAGCAGTATCCGTAATATCGGAAGTAGCGGGGATATCCGCCGCTATTTTTTCGGCACCGGCCTTGAGCTGCTGCTGCAGCTCATTGATCTGCACTTCCTGGTTGTGCAGCATGCGCTTGAACTCACTGACATCCAGCTCCTGCTCCACCTCGTTGCGCACACCCTCGATATATCGGCGCGCCTTGCCGAAAAAATAACCGGCCTTACGGGCGGCGCCGGGCAGGCGCTCGGGGCCGATAACGACCAGCGCCAGTATCAGAATCAGCAGGATTTCCCAGAAACCAATGTCAAACATGGTGTTTAGCGGAAGTTATGAAACAGATGAGATAAAAGGCAACACCGGGCAACGAATCCAGCTCACGACCCGAACCAGCACGTCCCTACAGGCGATACTGTTCGCAATGCCGGTTTCAAACACGGACAGAAAAGCCGTCTAGACGTTTTCTTCTTTTTTGGTCGTGCTGCCGCTCGCCGCCTTGTCGTCGGCCTGCTCCATTTTCTCCTGACCTTCTTCACCACTGTCCTTGACCGCGGTCTTGAAGCTCTTGATGGCAGAACCCAGGTCACCACCCACGTTTTTCAGCTTCTTGGTGCCGAAAATAAGGATAACAACCGCCAGTAAAATCAATAATTGCCAGATACTAATACCCATAATCGTTTCTCTCTTCTAGTGTTCGTTATTGGCGCGAGGCCTTTTCATCATGACCGCTAACGCCGAATCGCCGCGCCAGTTCCGCTAAAACATCATCCGCTGTCAGGCCCTGTTGGGCCAGCAGAACCAGGCTGTGAAACCACAGATCGGCAACTTCATAAATCAGTTTATCACTGTTGGCGCCATTCGCCACGTCTTTTGCCGCCATCACGGTTTCCGTGGCCTCTTCACCGATTTTCTTCAAAATGGCATCCAGCCCCTTGTGATAGAGGCTGGCCACATAGGACGAGTCGGCGTCGGCGCCCTTGCGCTGTTCCAGTATAGCCGTCAGTTCGCTGAGTATTTCATTTTTATCCATTATTTCCTGCCCGTCTGGTAGATTTCTTTCGGGTCTTTCAGCACCGGTTCAACTTCAACCCACTGATCACCCTCAAGTTTTCGGTAAAAACAGCTCTGCCGGCCGGTATGGCAGGCTATGCCGCCGTTCTGCACCACCTGCAGCAGGATTACATCCTCGTCGCAGTCGAAATAAATCCCCTGCACTTCCTGGGTATGCCCGGACTCCTCACCCTTGTGCCACAGCTTCTGCCGTGAGCGCGACCAGTACACGGCCTCGCCTTTCTCCGCGGTCTGTTTTAACGACTCGCGGTTCATCCACGCCATCATCAGAATCTTGCCGGTAACGGCGTCCTGGGCAATGGCCGGAATCAGGCCATCGCTGCCAAAGTGTATTTCATCCAGCCAGCTCACAAGCGTATCCTCACAGGCGCATCTCGATACCCTGCGCGGCCATGTATTCCTTGGCCTCGTGGATGCTGTACTCGGCGAAATGAAAAATACTGGCGGCCAGCACCGCATCAGCGCCGCCCTTGAGCACGCCATCGGCCAGATGCTGCAGATTGCCGACACCGCCCGAGGCAATGACCGGTACGCTGACCGCATCGGAAATGGCACGGGTCAGTGCCAGGTCGAAGCCGATTTTGGTACCGTCCCGATCCATGCTGGTCAGCAGGATTTCACCGGCGCCGTAATCAACCATTTTCTTCGCCCAGTCGATGGCATCCAGCCCCGTGGGCTTGCGCCCGCCGTGGGTAAACAGCTGCCAGCGCCCGGTGGCCTCGTCCGTGGGCTTGCCGTCTGCGTCGACCTGCTTGGCATCGATGGCGACGACAATACACTGCGAACCCACCCTGTCACTGGCCTCGCGCACAAAGTCCGGATTGAACACGGCCGCGGTATTGATCGCCACCTTGTCGGCGCCGGCATGCAGCATGCGCCGCACATCATCCACCGTGCGGATACCACCGCCAACGGTCAGCGGAATAAACACCTCGTTGGCGACATGCTCGACCACATGCACGATGGTTTCACGATCGTCGGAACTGGCGGTAATATCAAGAAAGGTGATCTCGTCGGCGCCCTCGGCATCATAGCGCCGCGCCACCTCGACCGGATCACCGGCATCGCGGATATCGACGAACTGAACGCCCTTGACCACACGGCCGTTATCGACGTCGAGACAGGGGATTATGCGTTTTGCTAATGCCATTATGATCCGGTTCTGTATTAAAAACTAAAAGCTTTTTTCACCACGGAGGACACAGAGGTCACAGAGTTTTTTTATTTATAACATTCATAAAAAAGCTTTTCTCTGTGTCCTCTGTGGTGAAAAAAAATCATTCCTGCTTATCCAGCCATGCCTGGGCTTCTTTTAAATCAATCGTGCCTTCGTAGATGGCGCGGCCGGTGATGGCGCCCATGATGCCTTCGTCGGCCACCGCGCTCAGGGCCTTGACGTCATCCATATTGGTAATACCTCCGGAGGCGATTACCGGGATATTGATGGCCTGGGCCATTTTCAGCGTGGCCTCGACATTGACGCCCTGCATCATGCCGTCACGTGAAATATCGGTATAGACAATGGCCTCGACGCCATCATCTTCAAATCGTTTGGCCATGTCGATCACATCGTGTTTTGACAGCTTCGACCAGCCATCGATGGCCACCTTGCCATCCTTGGCATCCAGGCCAACGATAATATGCGTGGGAAATTCGGCACAGACCTCGGAAATAAAATGCGGCTCGTTGACCGCCTTGGTACCGACGATCAGGTAGTTCACACCGGCATCGAGATAGGCGGCAATGGTATCTTCATCACGGATGCCGCCACCGAGCTGGATTTTCAGGTCGGGATAGCTTGAGGCAATAGCGTGAATCACATCGGCATTGACCGGCTTGCCCGCAAAGGCACCGTCAAGATCGACAATGTGCAACCGGCGCGCGCCCTGCTCCACCCACTGCCCGGCCATGGCCACCGGGTCATCGGAAAACACCGTGCTTTCCTCCATGTCACCCTGGCGCAGGCGCACGCACTGGCCTTCTTTCAAATCAATAGCGGGAATCAAGATCATTGTTTTGTCCTGTTAATATTATGCTTCACCGTTCCAGCGGCAAAAGTTTTTCAGTAGCTGTAATCCGTCATGGGCGCTTTTTTCCGGATGAAACTGCGCCGCAAAGACATTATCACGGGCGATCACCGAAACAAACTCGATGCCGTATTCCGTGGTACCGGCAACCAGGCCGGCATCTTCCACGTCGACATAATAGCTGTGCACGAAATAAAACCGGCTGCCATCCTTTATGTCATGCCACAGTGGGTGTGACTGTTTCTGCGCCACCTCGTTCCAGCCCATGTGCGGAATCTTTAAATGTTCCATCTGCTCGCGCAGGCTTTCATCGGCAAAGGCGCGGACCTCGCCGGCATACAGGTTAAGACAGTCGACGCCATCATTTTCCTGACTGTGACGCAGCAGCACCTGCATGCCCATGCAGATACCGAGAAAGGGCTTTTCCCGCGCCGCCTGCAGCACCACCTGGTCAAGCCCGCGCTCGTTCAGGTTTTTCATACAGTCACGCGCCGCGCCCTGCCCCGGAAAGACCACGCGATCGGCACTGGCAATCTCGGCAGCATCGGAACTGATTTTAACGTGCTGATTATCAGCCAGCACATGCTCGATGGCCTTGTCCACCGAGCGCAGATTGCCCATGCCGTAGTCGACGACGACGATCTGGCTCATGGCTTCGCCCGGAGCAGTGGCACTGGAATCGTTCCCGACGATTCCAGCATACACTCCATCCCTGGAGATAAATAGTGAATAGTGAATAGTGAATAGTGGAAAAACATATAATTTATTACTTTCAACTTTTAACTGCTTTTAAAGGCTACCTTTTGTGCTGGGGGTTATGCCCTGCATTCTGGGGTCGGGGCTGAGGGCCATGCGCACGGCGCGGCCGAAGGCCTTGAACACGGTTTCGGCAATGTGGTGGGCATTGCTGCCGCGGATATTGTCGATATGCAGGGTGACGCCGGCGTGGTTGATAAAGCCCTGGAAAAACTCGTGGAACAGGTCGACATCGAACTCACCGATACTGGCGCGGGCATAGCTCACGTTGTATTCCATGCCGGGACGCCCGGAAAAATCGATCACCACGCGTGACAGGGCCTCGTCCAGCGGCACATAGGCGTGGCCGTAGCGGACGATACCCTTTTTGTCACCTGCGGCTTTGGCAAAAGCCTGACCCAGGGTAATGCCGATGTCCTCAACCGTGTGATGGGCGTCGATGTGCAGATCGCCTTTGGCGGTAATGTCCAGGTCGATCAGGCCATGGCGGGCGACCTGGTCGAGCATGTGCTCGAGAAAAGGCACGCCGGTATCGAGTGTGCACTCGCCGCTGCCATCAAGATTCACTGCCACCCGGATCTGTGTTTCCAGGGTGTCGCGTTGTACTTCTGCCTGACGTACTGTCATTACGCTCTCCGCTTGGGCATTACATTTGAAGATAGAAGGTCACCGGTCCGTCGTTGATCAACTCGACGGCCATATCCGCGCCAAAACGACCGGTTTGCAACCAGCTTTCGCCGGCCCCTTCTGACACAGCCTGATTATGATTCATCAGGCTGCCTTTTTCACGCATTATATCAACAAGTTGGCTAAACAGGGCGAATCCTTTTTCCGGTGGCGCCGCGGTTGAAAAACTCGGGCGCAGGCCCTTGCGGGTATCCGCTGCCAGCGTGAACTGGGGTACCATCAGCACCGAACCGCCAATATCCAGCACACTGAGATTCATTTTGTCTTCCGCATCGGCAAATACACGGTATTTGAGGATTTTGTCGGCCATTTTCCGCGCAATCTGCGCGTCGTCCTCCTTTTCAACCCCCAGCAAAACCAGCAGGCCCTGGCCAATAGAGGCGATTTTTTCAGCATCCACCGTCACCGAAGCCGAGGTAACACGCTGTAGCAGGGCAATCATTTCAGGCGTCCGGGTCAGGCTACCAGGCCCGGCAGGCAGGACAGAAGCCTGGACACAGTCTGCCTTTTTGTAGGACAAATCCTACAAGCGAATTCGCTTTCCGCTGATAGCGAAAGTTTTTGCAAACGACCATAATTACTCACATGGACAAACGGAGCGAGCCATACAGGGATATACGGATATAGGTAGCTGAGAAAAATTAACACGGATACGGACCAGGGAATACAAAGTTTACACGGATTGTAACATTTCTACGGAACAGCTATAGCGCGAGGCTCATCACCAAGCAGGGACCCAAACCCCAACCCCGGCCACAAACCCCGGTTGGGGTTTTTTTATGCCTGCGAATTTTCTTCGTTCACCGGCGCGGTCTGTTGAGGATCTTTTTTCCCCAGCCAGCGAAAGGCCTCCTTGCGGTCGCTGAATATCTCGACGCGAATATCCGCCGGCTCGGACAGCAGCTTGTAGAGGCGGGCCAGTGCCCTGGGGTAGGGTTTTACCGCCAGAATCGCCATGGAAAAGCTGCCTCGCTGGCGGCCATGATGCAGGTTGATATGCGCAACCCGATGGATATCCTCTTCCGAGACCTGTTCCGTGTCCGCATCAACAGCATCAAAAAGCTGGCTGAAGCCGGGCCTGATCCTGACTTCGAAATTCCGTATCATCCAGTGCGCGCTGTCAATCAGCTCGGCCCCGGTCAGCTGCCCGTAGCAGCGGGTGATAACGAGATCACCGTTCTCATAAATCTCACGCTCGATCATGCCCTCTCTCCTGAAGCACGCTGCCAATCAGCAGCCGGTAAAATCATAACAGCTATTGTCTGCCAGATGTGAGGGAACGACATTACAGAGGCTGCGCATAATGCCCTCGGTGCGCCCGGGATAATCGCGCTCCCACTCGGCCAGCATCTGCTTGACCTTTTTGCGCTGCATGTTCTCCTGTGAACCGCAGAGGTTGCAGGGAATAATCGGGTACTGCCGGTACTGCGCATAGGCCGCGATATCCTGCTCACGGCACAGCGCCAGCGGGCGGATGACCACATGCTTGCCATTGTCACTGCGCAGTTTCGGCGGCATGGCCTTGAGCTGGCCATTGAAAAACATATTGAGAAAAAAGGTTTCGACGATATCGTCCTGGTGGTGCCCCAGGGCGATTTTTGTGGCACCGGTTTCTTCGGCAAAGGAATACAGAATACCGCGGCGCAGGCGCGAGCACAGTCCGCAGGTGGTCTTGCCCTCGGGCGTCTTTTCTTTCACGATACTGTAGGTATCCTGCTCAAGCACATGATATTCAATGCCAAGACTGTCCAGATATGCGGGCAGAATATGCTCGGGAAAACCCGGCTGCTTCTGGTCCAGATTGACCGCAAGCAGCTCAAAACCGACCGGCGCTTTTTTCTGCAGCGCCAGCAGCATATCGAGCAGGGTATAACTGTCCTTGCCGCCGGACAGGCAGACCATAACCCGGTCACCGTCCTCGATCATGTTGTAGCGCAGAATGGCCTCGCCGGTCAGGTGCTTGAGCTGCCTGAACAACTTCTGCTCCGATGGCGCCCCTTCGGCCGACAGCATCGGCGTAATACTGATCGTATCCCGACCTGTTACCTGCCTATTCATAAACCGATGCCTCTCCCGGTGGTCGGGTCTGGAAATAACGCAGGGTCCACAGATACTGCACCGGGCAGGCCAGAACGCATTGCTCGGTGGCGCGATTAAGCGCGGCGGCATCATGCTCGTCATCCGTGGCGCTGAGATCCTCAACCGGCGCCATCAGGGTGACATCGTAGCGGCGTTTCTCCTCGTTATAGCAGCTGACACAGGGCAGCACCACCGCCTTGCAGGACTGCGCCAGGCGGCCCAGTACCGGCAGGGTGGCCCTGGGCACACCGAAAAACGGCGCAAAAACCGAGTGCTGTTCACCCAGATCCTCATCGGCCAGATAGATCAGTACCGCGCCACGACGGGTGGCGCGAATCAGCGGGCGCAGGCCGTCTTCGCGCACGAACAGTTCTCCACCACGACGCCGGGCAAAGCGCAGACGGCCATTGGCCATGACCCAGTTCATTACCGGATTGCGCAGCACCTTGTAGACCGAGCTGGCATAGTAATCCATGGACACGGCCATGCCGCCGAAATCCAGGCCGACGTGATGACTGAGCAGGACAATAATATTTTTGCCCTCATCACGGTATTGCTCGATCTGCTCGAAACCCTGCTTGTGGATATGCCGGCGCAGGCGTGCCTCGGGCCACCAGAAAAACCCGCAGTAATGCAGCAGGCTGCGAAACTGGGCCTCGAAGGCCTGCAGAGCCATTCGCTCGATTTCACTCCCGTTTTTATCTGGGAAGCACAGCGACAGGTTGGTTTTAACGATATGAAAACGCTTTTTGTTTTTGCCGGCGGCAAAGCGACCCAGGCGCACGCCGAAAAAGTCCAGCACACGCACGGGCAGCAGCGACATCAGAAAGAACACGCCCAGCCCCAGCCAGGTCGGCCAGTACCTCGGGTGCAGAAACGCGAGCCGGAAAGGATAACGTGGCTTTGTTTTTTCTGCGCTCATGCCCGCGCCTTACTTGCGCCAGAAAGCCGGCATAAACAGAACCAGCACGGTAAAGATCTCCAGGCGACCGATCAGCATGGCAAAGCTCAGGACGAGTTTATTGACATCGGAAAGACTGGCAAAGGTAATCGCAACATCACCCAGACCCGGGCCCATATTATTGATGGTAGCCGCTACCGCGGAGAAAGCCGTAATCTGGTCGACACCATTGAACATAAGGATAAGCATCATAATGACAAACAGAAAAACGTAGGTGGCGAAAAAACCCCAGACGGCATCGATAATTTCATTATTTACCGGCTGACGACCGACCTTGACCACGACCTCGGCATTGGGATGAATCAGGCGCATCAGTTCACGCAGCCCCTGCTTGAGCAGCAACAGGATACGAATCACCTTGATACCACCGGCCGTGGAGCCAGCACAACCGCCGACAAAACTGGAAAATATCAGCAGCACCGGAATAAAAACCGGCCACTGCGCATATTCGGCCGTCACAAAACCCGAGGTGGAAGAAATGGAAACCGCCTGGAACAGGCCCTCTCGAAAGGCATCGCCAAAATCATGATAAAGCGACTGGTGATACAGGGTAACAATCGTCAGAAAACAGATTAAAAAAAGAAAACTGACGTAAAACCTGAACTCGGCATCACGCAGATAGACCATCACGCTGCGCGTGCGCAAAACCGAAAAATGCAGGGCAAAATTGATCGCGCCCAGAAACATAAACACAATGGCGACAATTTCAACGGCGTGATTGTCATAATAACCGATACTGGCGTCATGCGTGGAAAAACCACCATTGGCAACCGTGGAAAAACTGTGGGAGATGGCATCAAACACACTCATGCCAACCAGCCAGTAGGCAAAAGCGCAGGCCACCGTCAGTCCCAGGTAAACATACCACAGGGCTTTTGCGGTTTCCGCTATGCGCGGTGTCAGCTTGTTGTCCTTGACCGGCCCCGGCGTTTCCGCCTTGTACAGCTGCATGCCGCCGATACCCAGCATCGGCAGAATGGCAACGGCCAGCACGATAATACCCATACCACCCAGCCACTGCAGTTCCTGGCGGTAGAACAGGATACTGTGCGGCAGATGATCAAGCCCCGTCAGCACGGTGGCGCCGGTGGTGGTCAGGCCGGAGATCGATTCAAACAGGGCATCGACCAGGCTGATATCCAGGCCTTCATAAAAGTACAGCGGGATGGCGCCAACGGTTCCCAGTACCAGCCAGAACAGCACCACCACGACAAATCCGTCACGCAGGCGCATATCCTGGCTGCTGTTTCTGGCCGGATAGAACAGCAGAAAACCCAGCGCCAGCAGAAACAGGTAACTGTAGAAGAAGGTACGCCCGGCATCGTCCTGAAAAAAAATATCGATCATCACCGGCGGCAGCAGGATAAAGCTGAACAGCATAATGAACAGCCCCATAATACGTTGTATAACGGCTACACGCATAATCAGAAGAAAGTCACGCCAACCTGGAACAGTTTCTCCACGGCATGGAATTTGGTCTTGTCGAGCAGGAACAGAATAAGATGATCCTCATTCTCGATGAGCACGTCGTGGTGCGCCATAATCACTTCTTCGCCACGGATAATGGCGCCGATGGTGGTGCCCTCGGGCAACTTGATCTGCTCCACGGTTTTGCCGACAACCTTTGAATTGTTGCTGTCACCGTGAGCAATGGCCTCAATGGCCTCGGCCGCACCGCGACGCAATGAATGCACGGCCACCACATCACCGCGACGCACATGGGCCAGCAGGCCACTGATGGTGATCTGCCGGGGAGAAATCGCCACATCGATGGTACCCAGGTTTTCCACCATATCGACATAGGCATGGCGGTTGATAATCGACATAACCTTGCGCGAGCCCATACGTTTGGCCATCATCGAGGACAGAATATTAACCTCATCATCATTGGTCAGCGCACAGTACACATCCATCTGATCGATGTTCTCATTGATCAGCAATTCTTCATCGGCGGAATCACCGTGAAGTACGATGGTTTTATTCAACTCACGTGACAGCTGTCGCGCACGCTTCTTGTCCGTTTCCAGCAGCTTGACGCTGTGATTCTTCTCCAGCGCCTGCGCCAGACGTTTGCCGATATTACCGCCACCGGCCAGCATTATGCGCTTCAGCGGTTTATCCAGCTTGCGCAGTTCGGACATCACGGTACGAATGTCCTTGCGGGCGGCAATAAAAAACACCTCGTCATCGGCTTCAATAACCTGGTGGCCGTCCGGCACTATGCCCCGGCCATTGCGAAAGATCGCAGCCACGCGGGTATCAACACCGGGAACGTGCTTGCGCAGGTCGGCAATTTCATGTCCCACCAGCGGACCGCCATAATAGGCCCTTACCCCGACCAGGCGGGCACGGCCTCCGGCAAAATCCAGAACCTGCAGGGCACCGGGATATTCGATCAGACGCTGGATGTGCTCGGAGATCAGCTGCTCCGGGCTGATCAGAACATCAATCGGCAGCGCATCCTTGTTAAACAGGTTATCGTATTTGAGGTATTGCTGGGCGCGGACTCGGGCAATCTTGGTCGGTGTGCGAAACAGGCTGTGCGCAATCTGGCAGGCCACCATATTGGTTTCGTCGCTATTGGTTACCGCCACCAGCATATCGGCATCGGCCAGACCGGCACGTTCCAGGACATCAGGATGGGAACCGTGACCGACAACGGTCTGGATATCGAGGCGATCGCTGAGTTCTTTCAGCAGCAGTGTATCCTTGTCGATAAGGGTAATATCATTGGCCTCGGAAGCCAGGTTTTCCGCCACACTTGAGCCCACCTGACCGGCGCCTAGGATTATTATATTCATAACTGTTCGCTCAGGATAAAGCCCCTTCTGAAGCCCCGCCGGGACTCAGCCTCTGCCACAGAAAGCATGTGGCTTTGTTTCTGGGCGGATTCTACGCTTTAAAACAGATTTTTTCACTGTCAGTCATCCGCTTTTGCCTGCCCGCCGGCAAGTTTTTGCAAACGACAATAATAGAAACCATCGGCGTCCTGCTCACCGGGCAGCAACTGGCGGCCGTGTTCGCAGGCAATACCCCATTCGACGTCAATGGCCAGCGCCTGCGCGTTCTCATGGCGCTGCAGAAAGGCCGCTATCTGCCGTGCATTTTCCGCCTGCAGGATTGAGCAGGTGATATAGAGCAGCTCACCACCTTCGGCGAGCGTCTGCCAGGCGGCGTCGAGAATTTCCGCCTGCAGCTTCTGCAGAGCGGCAATATCCTCTTCACGACGCAGGCTCTTGATATCGGGATGGCGACGAATGACCCCGGTGGCGCTGCAGGGCGCATCCAGCATAATGCGCTCGAATGGCTTGCCGGACCACCAGGCAGCGGTATCGCGCGCATCGGCCACTTTCAGTCCGGCTTCAAGCCGCAGTCGCTGCAGGTTTTCCTTAACCCGCTGCATGCGCTTTTCCTCCAGCTCCACGGCCACCAGCTCGATATCCTCGTGCAGCTCCAGCAGGTGACAGGCCTTGCCGCCAGGGGCGGCGCACAGGTCCAGCACGCGCTGGCCGGCCTCGACATTGAGCAGGTTTGCCGCCAGTTGCGCGCCTGCATCCTGCACGGAAACCGCGCCTTTATCAAAACCGGGCAGCTGACGCACATCCATGCCCTGTTCCAGCCTCAGCGCCTGCGCGGAAAGCTGCGAAGGCGTGGTTTCTATATCCTGCTCTGCCAGCAGCGCCTGGTATTGTGCGGCCGAGTATTGCCGGGTATTGACCCGCAGCCACAGGGGCGGGCGCATATTGGCGGCCTGCAAAATGGACTGCCACTGCCCGGGCCAGTCCTGTCTGATCATGTCCAGCAGCCACTGCGGGTGCGAATAGCGGGCAACATCATTGTCGATGGCTGTTAGCAGGGCTTCCTTTTCCCGGGTAAAACGGCGCAGCACGGCATTGACCATCGAGGCCGCCCACTGCTTGCCCTTGCCTTTTCCCACGCCCTGGCGCACCAGTTCAACAGCTTCATTGATAATCGCGTAGTCCGGCGCCCGACCCTGTTGCAGCTCATAAAGCGCCATCAGGATAACCAGCTGCACGTCCCGGTCTTTGGCCTTCAGGGCCTTGCTCAGCAGCCTGCCGGCGATAAACGCCAGCTGCCAGCGCCAGCGCAGCACGCCATTGGCCAGCTCGCCGGCCAGGGCGCGGTCACGCCGGTCTTCGATATTCTCCAGCACCGCCGGCTGCACCGCACT
>DRLE01000264.1 GCA_011051475.1 Gammaproteobacteria bacterium | reverse complement strand
CGGGTCAGCAGGAGCGTAAAAAGTCCGTGCGCCAGAAGCTGAACCCCATCGAACTGGAGTTCGCCGGCAAGAATGTCCTGCTGGTCGATGACTCCATCGTCCGCGGTACCACCTCCAAGCAGATCGTACAGATGGCCCGGGAAGCCGGCGCGAAAAAGGTCTATATGGCTTCGGCAGCGCCACCGGTACGCTACCCGAATGTGTACGGCATCGATATGGCTTCGCATGAAGAATTTGTCGCACACAACCGCACGGTCGAGGAAATTACCGAAATCATCGGCGCCGACTGGCTGGTTTATCAGGATCTTGAAGACCTGGTGAAAGCGGTGCAGCGTGGTAACCCCGCGATCAAACAGTTCGACTGTTCCTGTTTTGACGGCATTTATGTCACCGGCGATGTTGATGATGATTATTTCCAGCGACTGGCTGACAGGCGCAATGACGCGGCCAAGCAGGAAAACAACAAAAAAGTTGCCAGCAGTCTGTAACTTGCAGGCGTCCTGCCTGTCTATCAACATTGCCTGCCCTAAAGGGCAGGTAACTTTTCCTGAAAGTGGAGCCTCACTATGCGTCTGATCCAGCTACCTTTGTTTCTCCTGTCCCTGTTAATGGCCGGCAATGTGCTTGCCGATGATTCCGTTAAAAACTATAACCAGATCAGTTTTGATATCAGCGTATCCCGGGATGTTGAAAATGATGTAATGGTTGCATCACTTTTCGCACAGGAGGAGGGCTCGGATGCGCAGGTGCTGAGCAAGCGGGTCAATAAAAGCATTAATCAGGCGATTGCCATGCTCGAACAACACGGCAGCATCCAGGTGTCGACCCGCAGCTATTCCACATCACCGGTGTACAACAAGCAGAAGCTTGTCGGCTGGCGGGTGCAGCAGTCAATCCAGCTGCGCTCGAAAGACATGGCGCTGATGAGCGAACTTATCGGCAAATTACAGAAAGAACTCAGGCTTTCAGGCATTGCCTTTAGTGTATCCAGGGAGAAAACCGCTCAGGTGAGCAAGTCACTGATCGATGAGGCACTGGCGACATTCAGGCAGCGTGCCGGTCAGATTGCCAGTGGCCTGAAGGCAGACGGTTACCGTATTGTCAGTATGCGTATTTCTGGCCCTGACGCGCCGGTTGTGCGCCTGCAGCAGAATATGCGTGTCATGGCCGCTCAGGCCGACGTGGCGCCCGTGCTCAAGGCAGGTGAAAATACCCTGAGCGTCAGGGTCAGCGGTACGATTGAACTGGAATAAGACCCCGGGATCGGTGCAGGGGGATCTGTACAGGGCTATTCAGCGTTCGCCACCGCCTGGTCACAGACTGCCTTGTAATAATGAATGACCCGTGAGAGCAGCGGTTCATATTCCGGGTGACGGTCCATTACCGGCAGCAGTGAGCGTGCATCATGAATCGCTTCACTGAGAAACGCTATCTCAAACTCGTTGAGTGTCTCGCCGTTATCGGTTTTTTCCTTGATTTCCATGATTCTTGGCAGGCGATATTTTTCAAAGCGATCCAGGATAACCTGGATAATGGCAGTGTCATTCAGGTCAATATTCATAGTATTCTCCATTCATAAATCCCAGTGATTCTGCCAGAAAGCCCAGGGCGAACATCATCCAGACAAACAGGCCGAATGCGATAACAAGATAGCTTGACAGGCTGTAGCTGTTATTCTGAAAGCCCAGTATATCACCGTTGATGCGATTGATAACCGCCTGCGCCTTCATCAGCGGGTAGGCGCTGATAAAAAACATGGCCAGCGAAAACACCGTCAGCATGGCGTTTGAAACACCCTGCAACAGGGTGGTATTGGTATTGATCATGTCTGCCAGGGTATCCAGCACGAAGGTGGCGATATACAGGCCGGCAAGAAAGCCGGGATTGAAGCCCTCCTGCCGGGCAATGTCACCGGCGTGTGCCTGGATGCGCCTGAACAACGGATAGATAAAAATAATGGCAAAGAGGCTGCGCCATACCGGGTATATCTTTTTATCCATAAAGCGCTGCTGCAGTTTCCAGTTTTGGTAGAACCAGTAAATGCCATACAGGCCGAAGCTGAGTACGTACATGTTCAGCAGCTTGTTTTCAGAGACGGTAAAAAACGCCGGCCCGGTTTTTTCTTCTGTTCTTGCGGCAGTTGTTTCCGGCTGCACAAATGCTGCATTGTCCTCGGTATGCGCAATGCTGAAATCGTTGTTGTCTGAATCCTTGTCGATAGTGTTCATTGGCCAGTGTTCATGGGTCAGGGTCCCGGGAAGCGGTTTTTTATTGTAACCCAGCTTTATTCCGTGAGAAACCACTGTACAGGCTATTGATTCTGTCGGCAGCTGTGTGATACTTAGCCAATGAACTCGGTAAAGATAAAAGTCGGTGAGCAGCAGCTCTACCTGTACGATGAAAACGGCGAACAGCTGGCACAGTATCCGGTGTCGACATCAAAATACGGCACCGGCAATCGCAATGGCAGCGAACAGACGCCGCTGGGCCTGCATCGTATTCGCGACAAGCTCGGTGGCGCCATGCCGGTGAACGAGGTTTTTATCGGTCGCATCCCGCATGGCAGCCTGGAAGAGTGCATCGAGCGCGGTGTCGATCTGCCCGATGATGTGATTATGAGCCGTATTCTCTGGCTGGAAGGCATGGAGCCCGGGCGCAACCAGGGCGGCTATGTCGATACCTACCAGCGCTATATCTATATTCACGGCACCAACCATGAAGACAAGATCGGCACGCCCAGTTCCATCGGTTGTATCCGAATGCGCAACCAGGACGTGGTTGACCTGTTCCGGCAGGTCGAGGTCGGCAGTGAAGTTCTTATCGAGGAATAGAGCCGCATGCAAGCAGGTCGCTGTTACAGTGGCCATAGAACAGGTTAGCAAGTAATGAGTAAAGACAGTAAAACAGACAGCAATGAGTGGGCATTTGCCAGCCGTGCGGTGCGCGAAGGCCAGCATCGCACATTTGAAAACGAACACAGTGAAGCGATTTTTCCTACTTCCAGTTATGTGTTTTCTTCAGCTGCCGATGCGGCAGCGCGTTTTTCCGGTGAAATTCCGGGCAATATCTATTCGCGTTTTACCAATCCCACGGTAAGAAACTTTGAAGAGCGTCTGGCCTCGCTGGAGCTGGCCGAGTGCTGCGTCGCTACCGCCTCGGGCATGGCGGCGATTACCGCCACTTTCCTGGGCCTGCTCAGCAGCGGCGACCATATCGTTTCCTCGCGCAGTATTTTCGGTTCGACCACGGTACTGCTTAACAGCATTATTGCGCGTTTTGATATCAGCACAAGCTTCGTCGAGCTGGCCGATCTGGATGCCTGGGAAAAAGCGATCAAACCGGAGACGAAAATTCTGTTTCTGGAAACGCCGTCCAACCCGCTGACCGAGCTGGTGGATATCGAGGCGCTGGCCGAGATTGCGCACAGACATGATTGTTTGCTGGCGGTGGACAACTGTTTCTGCACGCCGGCGTTGCAGCAGCCGATAGCGCTGGGCGCCGATATCGTCATCCACTCGGCCACCAAGTATATCGACGGTCAGGGTCGTTGTATCGGCGGCGCCGTCTGCGGCAGGAAAGACGTGGTGGGCGAGGGTGTCTATGCCTTCCTGCGCACCGCCGGGCCGAGCATGAGCCCGTTCAATGCCTGGGTGTTTCTCAAGGGGCTGGAAACGCTGAAGCTGCGCATGCAGGCACACAGTGCTGCGGCGCTGGAGCTGGCGACCTGGCTGGAGCAGCAGCCGCAGGTAAAACGCGTCTACTATCCCGGCCTTGCCAGCCATCCGCAGCATGAACTGGCGAAAAAGCAGCAGAGCGATTTCGGTGGCCTGCTGTCGTTTGAGCTTAATGGCGGCCAGGCGGAAGGCTGGGCGCTGATCGATGCCACCCGTATGCTCTCGATCACCGCCAACCTTGGTGATACCAAAACCACCATCACCCATCCGGCAACCACCACCCACGGTCGCCTGACGCCCGAACAGCGTGCCGAAGCCGGTATCTCGGATGGCCTGATCCGGGTGGCGGTCGGGCTTGAAGATATCGAGGATATCAAGGCGGATCTGTTGCGTGGAATGAAGTGATTTTTTATCCGCTAATGAACGCAAATAAACGCAAAGTAGGGTGTGCAGTCATTCTGAGCGAAGCCGAAGAATCTTAATCCACTGTGCTATTAACAGGCACGTTGGCACAGGACCCTTCGACTACGCTCAGGGTGGCACTAAGAATATTTGCGTTTATTTGCGTTCATTAGCGGACATAATACAACCATGATCGAACTCACCGCCCGCGAACTTCTGCTCAATCTCTACCACAGCGCCATCGATGCCGTTGACGGCCGCCTGCTGGTTAATCGCTGGCTGTCGGAAAACAGCGGACGCTTTACCCATTGCGTGGCCATTGGCAAGGCGGCGCCGGCAATGTTGCAGGGGGCGCTGGACCAGCTACCCGGCCTGCAGCACAGCCTCTTGATCTGCCCGCCGGAGAAAATCGACCGTCGCCTGAAGCGAAATAAAAATGTCACCGCCCTGCCGGCGGCGCATCCGCTGCCGGATGAAAGCTCGCTGGCCGCCGGCAGGGCGCTGCTGGATTTTATGCGTGCACGGCAGGCCGGTGAGCATATCCTGTTTCTGATTTCAGGCGGTGCTTCGGCCATGGTGGAAGTGCCGGCTGATTTTATATCGCTGGAACAGTTACAGCAGATCAACCGCTACCTGCTGGCCAGTGGCAAGGACATTGCGCAGATCAATGCCTGGCGTCAGCGGTTCTCGCGTATCAAGGGTGGCGGCCTGTTGCATCATCTTGAAGCCGAGGCGACGCAGTTACTGCTCTCTGATGTCAGGGATGATCGCCCGGAACTGATCGGCTCCGGCATGCTGGTCGCAGCTTTCCTGCAGCCGGACGCCGACGATTATCTGCAGGCGTTTTTACCGCCGGGCTGGCAGCGCCCGGCAGTGCCGGACAAGGCTGTCGCTACTCATATTATCGGCAACCTGGAAACGGCAAAGCAGGCCGCAGCCGATGCGGCAGGACAGGAAGGTCTGCCGGTGACGGTTTACCCGGACTTTATCGAGGGCGATGCCTGCGAGGCGGCTGATTTTCTGTACCGGCAACTGCTTGATGCGCATGCAGGTGTTCATATATGGGGCGGGGAAACCACGGTCTGCCTGCCCGATAAGCCCGGTGTTGGCGGGCGCAATCAGAGTCTGGCGCTGGCTTTTGCAGAGAAGGTCAGGGATATGCCGGATCTGCATCTACTGGCGGCCGGCACCGATGGCGTTGATGGTAATTCGCAGAATGCCGGCGGCGTGGTTTGTCATTACACCGTGCAGAAGGCTGAGGGGCTGGGTTTTGATATCAGGCAGGAACTGGATAAGGCAAATGCCGGTATTGTTCTGATGGCAACGGATGATGTGGTGCGGATAGATAACTGTCCGACCAATGTGATGGATATAATGATTGCCTATAAGCTGTAGTCAGGCAGGCGGTTATTTTTTTTCGGGTTTTTTATGAGAGTGCCCGCATCCGAGTACGGCATAGATGGGACAGAAGGCCGCGATACCGGAAATCAGCGGAATCAGACCCAGCCAGCCCAGGTTCCACAGTTTTATCCATTCAAAGCTCAGCAGGTCGGTCTGTGGCCCGTACCAGGCCATGAAAATAAGGGCGGTGCCAACGATGACTCGCAGCACCTGCCCGATAACACTCAGGTTGCACAACATGGGAAAAACATCCGGAAACAATACATTAATATTTAGACAATTTTAATCTATTTTTATTCAGTATTGTTTTATTGTTTTTCTTTGATTGTATTGCACCCTGCGTTGTTTTCACTATTGCATGAGCGGCCTGTGTTGTCTGCGAAGACTTATTTTGCAGAGCAGGTTTTCAGGCCAATCAAGGCATATAAAGGACAGAATTTGAAAAGTCCGGTTGCCAGGGGGATCACACCAACCCAGCCCCAGACGGTATTCTGTCCGATTATTGCGTCACCGACGAAGACCAGGCTGATCAGAAACAGGCCCAGAATAATACGAATAGCACGGTCTATACCACCTACATTACACATTGTCTTTCTCCACTTGAATGAACAGTAGTGCAAGGATAATGATTTGGTGGCGGCGAGTCAGTGACATAGTCACAGTGGGACGATATTAATCAGTAATTGCAGATGCTTTTCAGGGCTTCGACATTCTGTATGGTGATTTTACCGCGGGTAATCGTGATAATACCCTGCGATTCGAGCTCCTTTAGCTGGCGGCTGATAACCTCGCGCGCGCTGCCCAGCTCGGTGGCGATATTCTGGTGGGTCGATGCCAGTGTGTTGTTTTCATCACACTGTTTTATCAGGTAGCGCGCAAGGCGCACATCCAGCTTGCCGAAAGCAACCTCTTCAACCAGTGTGATCAGGTCGGTGAGGTGTTCGGAAAATGCCGAAAAGACCTGCTCGCGGAAAATAGCCGACTCCTGCAGGGCACGGTTGAACTGTGCCACGGGAATTGCCAGAGCGCGGACATCGCTTTCCGTTTTGCCTTCGGCGGGATAGTTTTTATTGCCGAACAGGCAGGAAGTTGTCAGCACGCAGGCATCGCCGGGGGACAGGCGGTAGAGCAGGATTTCGCGGCCGTTTTCTGCGCGGTTGAAAACCTTGACCTTGCCATCGAGAATGACCAGGTAGTTCTGGCAGGCGTCACCGGGGCGAAAAACCGTGCTGTCCTTTTCCAGTGAGATCACGGGCGCCTGGTCGAACAGCGCTCTGATGGCATCATCGGAGGCCTCGTTCAGTTCGGGGAGAACCTGTTTCCAGTTTGTCTCTGCCATGGCTGTTTTCTCAGGACTGGTACCAGTGATTGCGCAGGGCGGTCAGTACCTTGTTGCTGTAAACCTTTGAGCCCCTGCTGCCATTATAGCGAGCCAGGGCGCGGTGCAGGTCATTATTTTCCATCTCCATATAATACTTCAAAATGGTGCAGCCCATGCGCAGATTGGTTTTCATGTCGATGAGATTGTCCTCAGGCCGGCCGATTTCGTCCAGCCAGAAAGGCATGATCTGCATTATGCCCTGGGCGCCGGATTTTGATATGGCATAGGGATCGAAATGGCTCTCCACCTCGATCAGCGCCAGCACCAGTTCCGGCTGCAGGCCGGCGCGGGTGGCTTCGCGATGAATATTGCGCAGCATGTCAAGGCGGGTTTTCTCGTCCTTGACGAAGCGCTGCAGGCGGTTGGACATGTCCATCAGCCAGACCTCGGCATGAAAGCGGTCGTCAAAACTGTCCGAGGAATTGATTGCCTGCACCAGCAACTGGCGCAGCTGCGGGTCGACGGCCTGCGCCTGGGCATGCGTATCGGCGTACACCGCGGGAGCGTTAAGGGTGAGCAGTAATAGCAATGTCAGACAGTATTTTTTTGTCATGTTATTACTATAGCAGATGTGTTTTTTTATCCGCAAATGAACGCCAATAAACGCAAATCTAAAAGCTTAAAAACTGTTTTTTCCACAGATGAACGCAGATGTTTTTTTATTGTTGCTGACTCATGATGGCAACGTTTTTATTGCTGATCTACTACTGAAGAATAATCCGAGTTTATCAGCGTTCATCTGTGGGTGATTATGATTTTATTGGCGTTTATTGGCGTTCATTTGCGGATAAACTGTCATCCTTTACACGCATTAACAAGAAACTCAAAGATTTCATCCAGCGCCATGTCCTGACTTTCATTGGCATCGCGTTTTTTATATTCCACCTGGCCGTCTTTCAGGCCGCGGTCGCCGATAACGATGCGGTGAGGGATGCCGATCAGGTCGAGGTCGGCCAGCATATTGCCCAGGCGCGCCTTTTCGTCATAGAGCAGAACCTCAAGGCCTGCGGCTGCGAGTTGGTCGTGCAGCTCGATGGCGGCTTTGGCGACATCTTCGGATTTCTGCATATTGATCGGCGCAATGGCAACGTCGAACGGCGCCAGGCTGGCCGGCCAGATAATGCCGTTATCGTCATGGTTCTGTTCGATGGCGGCGGCAACGATGCGGCTGATGCCGATGCCGTAGCAACCCATGGTCATAATGCTGGACTTGCCGTTTTCATCCAGCACCGTGGCATTCATGGCCTCGGAATATTTGGTACCGAGCTGGAAGATATGGCCGACCTCGATGCCGCGGACAATGGACAGTCTGCCCTTGCCATCGGGACTGGGGTCGCCTTCGACGATATTGCGCAGATCGGCGGTGGCCGGTTCACTGCAGTCGCGTCCCCAGTT
>DRLE01000263.1 GCA_011051475.1 Gammaproteobacteria bacterium | reverse complement strand
CACCACCGCGCCATCGACCATCATGCCGATACCGATAGCCAGGCCGGCCAGCGACATCAGGTTGGCCGACAGCCCGACCTCGCCCATCATAATAAAGGCGATCAGCATGGCCAGCGGCAACGCCGCGATCACCACAATGGCCGAGCGGATCTCGCCCAGAAACAGAAACAGCACGATGGCCACCAGTATCGAACCCTCGATCAGGGCGCGTTCGGCAGTCGCCACAGCTTTTTCCACCAGATCGGTGCGGTCGTAGACCGGGCGTATTTTAATCGCATCGGGCAGCGCCGATGCCGCAGTGGTTAATTTGCCCTTGACCGCGTCCACCACGTTCTTGGCGTTCTCACCGATGCGCGCCAGCGCCATACCCAGCACCACTTCCTCGCCGTCACGGGTGACCGCGCCGGTACGCAGCGCCGGTGCCTGGCGGATATCGGCAACATCACGCAGATACACCGGTACGCCTTCATCATCCTTAAGCACGATCTGGCCGATTTCATCCTCGCTTTTCACCAGGCCCAGGCCGCGCACCAGATACTGCTCAGGGCCGATATTGATATACTGGCCGCCGACCTGACGGTTATTGCTTTCAATGGCATCCATGACGGCCCTGTAATCCAGCTGGTACTTGATCAGGCGCAGCGGATCGATCACCACCTGGTACTGGCGTTCCTGTCCGCCCCAGGACATGACATCATCCACGCCCGGCGCGGTGCGCAGGATCAGGCGCACACTCCAGTCCTGCCAGGTACGCAGATCCATATCGGTAATGTTCTTTAGCTTTTTATTGGCGCGCTCCAGGGTATACCAGAACACCTGCCCCAGGCCGGAGGTGTTCGGCCCCATCTCGGGTGTGCCATAGCCTTCGGGAATACGGTCGGCGACTTCCTGCAGCCTCTCCATCACCAGGCGGCGGGCAAAATAGATATCCATGTCGTCTTCGAAATATACCGAGACATAGGACAGGCCGAACAGCGAGACCGAGCGGATCTGCTGCACCCCCGGCAGCCCGGCCATGCCCGACTCCACCGGAAAGGTCAGCAGCTGCTCGACATCCTCGGCGGCCAGACCCGGCGATTCGGTATAGATATTGACCTGCACCGGGGTAACATCGGGGAAGGCGTCGATCGGCAGGGTCATCACCGCGCGTATGCCGGCAAAGGCGACAACGATAAAGATGACCAGCACCAGGAATTTGTAGCGCAGTGAAATTTCGACGAGTTTTTCCAGCATTTATCTGTCCTGTCTGATTATCATTCCAACGAAAGCCTGATTTATGTCATTTTGAGCGAAGCCGAAAAATCCTGTGCAACCGTACCCACTGCAGGCTTCAAGACCCGTTCGGCAACTGCTCCTGCGTTGCCCTAATACCGTACATCCTGTACATATCGACTCCGCTGCGCTCCGCTCAGGGTGACAGCGTTCCTTGTCATTCTGAGCGAAGTCGAAGAATCCTGTGCCACCGTACTCGCAGCAGGCCTCAAGACCCGTTCGACTCCGCTGCGCTTCGCTCAGGGTGACAGCATTCCTTGTCATTCTGAGCGAAGCCGAAGAATCCTGTGCCACCGTACTCGCTGCAGGCCTCAAGACCCGTTCGACTCCGCTGCGCTTCGCTCAGGGTAACAGCATTCCTTGTCATTCTGAGCGAAGCCGAAGAATCCTGTGCCACCGTGCCCGCTGCAGGCCGCAAGACCCGCTCGACTCCGCTGCGCTTCGCTCAGGGTGACAGCGTTCCTTGTCATTCTGAGCGAAGTCGAAGAATCCTGTGCCACCGTGCCCGCTGCAGGCCGCAAGGCCCGCTCGACTTCGCTGCGCTCAGGGTGACATGCCTCTTTGTCATTCTGAGCGAAGCCGAAGAATCCTGTGCCACCGTACTCGCTGCAGGCCGCAAGACCCGTTCGACTCCGCTGTGCTCCGCTCAGGGTGACAGTTTCCTGTCTTTAGCGTTTAATGCTCATCACCGATCTGTGATTTCAGCAATAATGACTTGAGCGTAAACACACCCTTGACGGCAATCGTCTCTCCCGGCGCCAGCCCGGAGACGATCTCGATCCAGCCAGCCGAGCTGACGCCGGTTTCCACCGCTGTCGGCACCAGCCTGTCGCCTTCCAGTTTGAACACGGTCTGTGAGCCCTGCAGCAGTACCACGGCCCGCTCCGGCACCGCCACGCGCGCCTGGCTGGCGCGCGTTTCCAGCGTCACCTGCACATACTGACCCGGATGCAGAATATCCCTGTCGTCTCTTACCTCGATGCGCACTCCCAGGGTACGGCTGCCGGCATCGAGCCGGTGATGCAGCTGGATCACCCGGCCATCAAGCCAGCGCTTGCCATCAATACTGATATGCGCCGCACTGCCAAGGGCAACCGTGGTTGCCTCTTCGGGATTCAGGCGCGCTTCCACCCAGATCACCGATTCATCGCTGACTTCGAACAGCACGCGGCCGGTTTCAACCACCTCGCCCAGCACGAAATCATCATAGATAATCATGCCGTCCTGCGGGCTGAACAGATCGAACTCGCCGGTTGCCGCCGAGGCATCACCACTGGCCAGCAGCCCGGCCACTTCTTTCTTGCTCATACCATAGGCCAGTACCGTGGCATAAGCGCGCTGCCGGTCGACCTGCGCCGACACATAACGTTTTTCGGAAACCACCTTGCGACCGAGTTTTTTAACCCGCTGCCATTCACGATCGGCTTCGATCAGGTTTCCCTGCGCCTCGGCCATGGCCACACTGGAAAGTGTCACCAGCTTCTGGCCCTTTTTCACCCGATCACCGAGGCGCGCGTGACGCCGCACCACCTGCGCGGTAATGCGCGGTGTTACCTGCGCCGAGCGGTAAAGATTGATCACCACTTCGCCCGGTGCATTGACCACCTCCGTCATCACTCGTGACTCGGCCGGGGCGGTTTCAATGCCCTGTAACGCGCGCTGCTCGGCCGACATTTCAATATAGCCGGGGCTTTCATCTTCATGCTCTTCTTCACCCGCCCAGGCGGTAAGGGAAAACATGGCCAGTAAAACCAGAATATAAGGTGACATAAGCTCTCTCATTTTTTTCCGTAGGTTGTCCGCATTTCCAGCCCTATTGCTTCAGGTATTTGTGCCGTGAAAAGCGCTCATACAGTACCGGCACCACGAACAGGGTCAGCAGGGTCGATGAAATCAGGCCACCGACCACCACCGTTGCCAGCGGCTGCTGGATTTCCGAACCCACACCGCTGGACATCAGCAGCGGAATCAGACCCAGGGCCGAGGTAATCGCGGTCATCAGCACCGGGCGCAGGCGCGACAGTGCGCCTTCGAAGACGCTGTCTTCCACCGCCTGCCCGCCTTCAACACGCTGGTTGATGGAACTGACCATAACCACACCATTGAGCACGGCCACCCCGAGCAGGGTGATAAAACCGATGGAGCCGGGTACCGACAGATACAGGCCGGATATAAACAGCGCGGCAATCCCGCCGATCAGCGCCAGCGGCACGTTCAGCATGATCAGCAACGCCTGCCCCACCGAGTTAAAGGCAAAGTACAGCATCAGAAAGATCAGCCCCAGCGACAGCGGCACCACCACCATCAGGCGCGCCTGCGCGCGCTGCTGGTTCTTGAACTGGCCACCGAAGACCACACTGTAACCGGCCGGCAGGTCGATATCCTTGCGGATACGCTGGTCGATTTCGGCCACCAGGCCGCCCATGTCACGACCCTCGACATTGCTCTGAATAACGACGCGGCGTTGTACATCGTCACGGCGTATCTGCGGCGGCCCGGACTCGATTGCCACTTTGGCGACATCGCCCAGACGCACCCAGGCACCATCGGCGGCCTGCAGAATCAGGCTGCGAATGGCCTCGATGCTGTCACGATACTCGGCGGCCAGGCGCACGTAGATATCGTAACGCTCATTGCCTTTAATCACCTGACCGGCCTCCTGACCACCAATGGCATCACTGACCAGCATCATCACCTGATCCACCGGAATGCCATAGCGCGCCAGCAGGTCGCGGTCGGGACGAATCACCAGCTGCGCCTCACCTTCGGTCTGCTCCATGGCAACACCGGTGGTACCGTCGATACCTTTCACCAGGTTTTCGATTTCCTTGCCCTTGGCCACCAGCACGTCAAGATCGGGACCGAACAACTTGATCGCCAGCTGCGCCTTTACCCCGGAAAGCAGTTCATCCACGCGTGTGGCAATGGGCTGCGAGAAGGTAAACAGCAGGCCGGGGATCACCGACATTTTCTCTTCCATCAGATGCTGCAGTGACTGCCGGTTATCGGCGCTCTGCCATTCGGACACCGGCTTCAGACCGATAAAGATCTCGATATTGGACACCGGCTCCGGATCACCACCGACCTCGGCGCGACCGATACGGCTGGAGGCATAGAGCACTTCAGGAAACGTCAGCAGCTCTTTTTCCAGCTTTTCGGCAATGCCCAGCGCGGTATTCAGACTGGACGATGGCGCCAGGGTGACGCGCACATTGATGGTGCCTTCCTCAAGTTCGGGAACGAACTCGGTACCAAGAAACGGTAACAGCGCCAGCGAGCCGGCAAACAGCGCCACCGAGGAAATCACCACCACGGAGCGTTTCTTCAGCGCCAGTTTCAGCAGCGAACGGTAGCGCTTTTCGATCGGCACCAGCACCGGACTCTGCTTTTCCACCACGCCGGTTTTGAACATATAGGTTGCCAGCGCCGGAATCACCACCAGCGCCACAATCAGCGCGCCGCCCATGGCCAGCAGAATGGATATCGCCATGGGCTGGAACATCTTGCCTTCAACCCCTTCAAGACTGAACAGGGGCGCAAACACAATGGCAACAATCATGACCGCGAAGAATACCGGCCGGCCGACTTCTTCGGCCGCTTCCTGAATACGCAGGATAATGCCGTGCGAATCATGCCCGGCATCAAACGGATCTTCATCGCCCGGCGCCACTTTCTGCTTGACGAATTTCTCATGCTGCGCATCCGGATGGCTGAGATGACTGAAAATATTTTCCATCATCACCACCGAGCCATCGACCAGCATACCAATGGCAATGGCCAGCCCGCCCAGCGACATCAGGTTGGCCGATACCCCCATCTGCGCCATCGCCATCAGCGCCAGACCGATGGAAATGGGAATCGACAGCAGCACCAGCAGGGTGGCGCGCAGGTTCATCATAAACAGCATAAGGATAATAATGATCAGCACAAAGGCCTGCAGCAGCGCGGTAATGACGGTATCCACGGCCTGTTCAACCAGGTCGGACTGATCGTAGAACGGATCGATAATGACGCCATCGGGCAGGGCCTGCTGGATAATCGGCAGGCGCTCCTTGATACCGTCGATGGTGACCTTGGTATTGGCGCCCATGCGTTTCATGACGATACCGACCACTACCTCACCCAGCGATTTTGCCTTGCCGTTTTCATCGCGCAGGGTCATGGTTACCGCACCCTGGCGGATCTCGGCGCCGAAGGCGACCGTGGCCACATCCTTGACATGCACCACCGTGCCATCGATCTGCTTGACGGAAATATTACCGATATCACGCAGGCCATCTTCGCCGCTGCGCACCCAGCCGACACCGCGAATAATCAGCTGCTCGGCGCCACGGTCAAGGTACCAGCCACCGGCATTGCGGTTGTTCTTTTCAATCGCCTCGCTGATATCATCGGGCGTCAGGCCGTAACTGAGCAAACGCTGCGGTTTCAGCTGCACCTGGTACTGGCGTACCTCACCACCGAAAGACAGTACCTCGGTCACACCGTCCACCGGCATCAGCAACAGTTTCACCACCCAGTCATTCAGGCTGCGCAGGGTCAGGGCATCATAGCTTCCCGGCTTTTCCGCGCGGATCATGTACTGGAACACCTGGCCCAGACCCGAAGTATTCGGTCCCATGCCGGGCGTACCGACGCCTGCAGGAATCTGTTCTTTTGCCGCCTGCAGGCGCTCGAACACCAGCTGGCGGGCAAAATAGATATCGGTACCTTCCCTGAACACCACGGTAACCACCGACAGGCCGGTCTTGGAAATGGAGCGCACTTCTTCCACATCGGGCAGCGCATACATGACCGCCTCGATGGGAAAGGTAATCAGCTGCTCGACTTCTTCCGCTGCCAGGCCCGGTGCCTCGGTATTGACCGTGACCTGTACATTGGTGACGTCAGGAAACGCGTCCAGGTTGAGCTTGGGCAGAATCAACATGCCGCCGAACATGACCGCGATCAGCGCCAGCACCACCAGCAGCCGGCTGCAGACGGCTATTTCTATAATCTTGTTTAACATGGCGCCATCCCCTAGTGGTTATGCACTTCAAAGCCGCTTTTCGCCAGCTCGGACTGAACGAAAAACGCACCTTTGGTGACGACCCGGGTACCTTCCTCGATGCCATCGATGACGCTGACATCACCCACGGTGCGCAGCAGTTCCACTTCCTTTGGTTCAAACTCACCGGGCTCATGTTCGACAAAAATCATCCAGT
>DRLE01000262.1 GCA_011051475.1 Gammaproteobacteria bacterium | reverse complement strand
TCAAGGAAAAGCTGGGTAAGTAAAACCGGCTGCTTCCTGCAAGTGCGAAAAGCCCGGCTGTTTCAGTCGGGCTTTTTTGTGTCCGGGTGTTTTTTTAAAAGCTGAACCGCAGAGGGTCGCTCCTACGCCTCCTGCGTTTGCGACATTAGTGCATCCATGCACGTCACGCGGAGTCGCAGAGGTTTGAATTTTTTTACGAGCGGACAATTCCGCCCCCACTAAAACTGATTGTATTGTCATCCTGAGCGAAGCCGAAGGATCTGGTGAACAAATCTGGAACAGTGGCATAAGATCCTTCGGCTCCACTTCGTTACGCTCAGGATGACAGAAAATATATTCGCATTCATTATCTGAAAAATATAAATGCTTTTCTCTGCGCCTCTACGGTTCAGCTTTTAAAAAAAATCACCCATCCCGCCCATCAACACGCGCAGCCAGCAACATCGGCGCATACACATAGACAAAGATGGCAAAGCCCAGCATCCACAGCACCTGCGAAATGGCAATCCAGTACACATACTGCGGCATGGCGAACAGCGGAAACAGTACGCGCACAATGGCACCGAGGAATACACTGGCGAATATCCAGAAAACAATGCCCGGCGGCTCAAAGACATTACGGCCGGTATGGCCAAGGGAAACGCGTGACATCATGCCGACGGTCAGCACGCCAATGCCACCGACGGTAAAGGCATGGATAGACAGGAACACCGTTGTTCCCAGGTAGTAACTGGCGGCTTTCAGGGCAAAGCCGAGAATGATAAAACCATAGGCGGCCATCAGCACCCAGACCAGTGGCTTTGACCAGATACGGTTCGTGTACCAGCCGGCAAAACGAATCAGGTGCAGCAGGGCAAGCACCAGCGCTGTGATCGCCACGGCCTGCTGATAGCCTGTAAACACATCAAGCAGCCACAGCACCAGCAGCAGGGCCAGACTGCTGATATCCAGCCAGGTGCGATTGACAGCCTCGTACTCGCCCTCTATGCCGTTCTTGATAAACATCGGCACAACCCGGCGCATCATTACCAGTACCAGGGCAATAATCATATACAGCGCCGAATACAGTCCCCACTGTACGCCCTCGGCCAGTACGCCACCAACACCGAGATAAAAGACCAGGTCGGACAGCGCCAGCAGAAACAGCTTGGAAATAATGCCGACCTGCTTGTACTGCTTTACCATCAGCACCGGACGCATACAGGCCAGTGTCAGCAGAACAATAAAGCCGACATCGAACACCGCAACAAGGCTCAGGGAAACATCCAGTCCACTCAGGGGCAGCAGACGGGCGATCAGCCAGAGGGAAAACAGGGCCGCCAGCGGCAGACCGCGCAGCACGGAAATCCCGGTCCAGTTTTTGATGGCGGTCAGCAGAAAACCGGCAACCACGGCCATGGTATAACCGAACAGCATCTCATGCGCATGCCACTGGACCGGTTGCAGTCCGGCAAAGGCAAACTCAATCCCGTAGATATAGCTGGCCATCCAAACCGCCATGGCAATGATGGCAAACAGCCCGGCGCCAAGGAAAAACGGGCGAAAGCCCAGGCGCCAGACGGGCGGGCCATAATTTACATTACGTTCATCAATTGAACCGTCGATATTCAGCATAATTCAGCTCACCACTTGTAAGACAGGGAGTTTACAGAAAAGACTCTCGGCAGGGTTTGACCTGGATCATTAGCCATGCCCCGAAGCGTCATAGTAATATCTGTCACGGCCAGACAAAGGTCCAGCCACAGGGTTATAAAAAGCAATAAAGATAATGAGTCCGGTAACGGGTTACTTTCCTCTTTTTTGCCGGCCTCTGAAGTGCTTTCTGTTGTCGTGTAGATCTGTACATATTTAATCAGAGGTTATTTAAAAGTGTAACCTACAACACGAATAGAATCACATAAATCAAGCAGGGCTTTTCCCCGCGGCGATGCATTTCTCAAGGACAAAAAAAAGCCCGGATAAACCGGGCTTTTTTCCGAACTGAAAAAATTTACTTGGCAGCAATTTCTTCCAGCTTGGTGGCCTTGATAATCTGACCGTTCAGGCCGGATTCCTTGCCGTTCTTGCCGTAGGCAACGGACATCAGCGTGCTGTAGTAGGTCACCGGGATATTGAACTTGGTGCCGTACTTGGCATTGATCTTGTCCTGGTAGACTTCCACGTTCATCTGGCAAACCGGGCACGGGGTAACGATCATGTCGGCACCGCCGTCGTAGGCCGCTTCGATAATGTCCTTGATCAGGGCCTGTGACTTGTCCGGCTCGGAGAAGGCCAGCGCGCCGCCACAGCAGGAAACTTTCTTGTCGTAGTTTTCTACCGGCTCGGCGCCCATGGTTTCAATGAACTTGTCCAGGTATTTCGGGTTTTCGAAAGACTCGCCTTCGATACCGAAAGGACGGTTGGTCTGGCAACCGACGTAGCCGGCAATCTTGATGCCGTCCAGCGGTTTTTTCACATGCTTGCCCATTTCCTCGTAGCCGATGTCTTCGATCAGTACTTCCACCATGTGGCGGATCTTGTTCTCGTTCTTCAGCTTGAGGCCGGCTTCTGCCAGGGCTTCGTTGGTTTCCGCCATCAGGCCTTCGTCATCCTCAAGGCGTTCCTGGGTTTCCTTGGTGGCCAGCCAGCAGGCGGCGCAGGTAGCGACGATGTCCTGTCCGGCATTGTGCTCTTCCGACAGCGCAATATTGCGCGCAGACAGCGCCAGACGCGGCAGCTCACCGCCACCGCAGTAGCCGATGGAAGCCGAGCAGCAGTTCCAGTCCGGAATCACGTTCAGCTTGATGTCCAGCACGTCGCACATGGACTGTACGGATGTCAGGTAGTTCGAGGAGGACGCGCCTTCCTGCGATGAACAACCCGGGTAAAATGAATATTCTTTTGCCATTGCTCTAACCCTGCCTTATTTGTCTACACGAGCTGCTTCCAGCTCCTGTGCTTTCTTGATCATGGCCTTGAAGCCTTTCTTGTCTTTCACGGTGTGGCCGCCAACAAGCTCTTTCAGGCTCAGACGACCGGCCTTAAGCATACCAAGACCGATGCCTGCCATACCCATAGCAACCTTAATGCCTTCTACCAGGCCGTTCATGAAGTACAGGTTAACGCCGAGCCAGAGCTCGTTGACGCGACCGTTTTTCGCCAGGTTGTCCCAGAACAGCTGGGCGAACTGACGGGTCGGCTGACCTTTCGGCTCGATGCCCAGACGCGTGGCGTAGTGCGCCAGGCCATGCATGATGTGGGTAATCGGCAGTTCACGCGGACAACGCACGATGCAGTTATAGCATGACGTACACATCCACATGGACTCGGAAGACAGGACTTCTTCACGCTTGCCGGCGCGAATCATCATGAACAGTTCCTGCGGCGGGTGTTCCCAGTGCGGACCCAGCGGGCATGAGCCGGAGCAAACGCCACACTGCATGCACATTTTCACCCATTCGCCTTCTTCGACATGCGCCTCAACTTCCTTCAGGAAGTTGTTACGGTATTTTTCAACCATGCTCGTATTTAAATCACTCATGGAAATAATCCTCTACTCTCGCTTTATGCGGTCTAGAATTTGAATGGGCTCATACCGATCTGTTCGATGGTACTTTCCATATCGTTAATAATCTGTGTCACCTTCTGAATATCGGTAATGGATATTTCATAAGTCTGAACACGTTCTTTTTCGAGGCTTAATGACTCAAGCGTGTCACCAACCTTGCCCATACGTTCCTGCGCGGTGCCGGAACCCTTGACGAAGTGACACTGATAGTCATCGCCACTCGGGCAACCCATGAGGATAACGCCGTCGAAACCGCTGTTCATGGAGTCGGTAATCCAGGACAGGGAAACCGAACCCAGGCAGCGAACCGGAATAATGCGGGTAAAGGCGCTGTATTCCATCTTGTTCTGCGCGGCCATATCAAGCGCCGGGTAGGCGTCGTTTTCACAGGCCAGCACCAGGATACGCGGTTTTTCATCGAACTCGTCCGGAATATCCACAGCTTTCAGCTGCTGACCGACGGTGTCGATGGAGTAGTTTTCAAACGAAATCACACGCACCGGACAGGCGCCCATGCAGGTACCGCAACGGCGGCAGCGAGATTCGTTATAGACCGGGTAGCCTTCCTCGTCTTCGTTGATGGCGCCGAACGGACATTCCACGGTACAGCGCTTACACTGTGTACAGCCTTCCTTGCGGAAGCTCGGGAAGCTGAGGTCGCCGGAACGCGGATGCGCGGCGCGACCCAGGGCGGCATTTTCCGCCTCGTTGATCGCCTTCATGGCAGCACCGGTGGCATCATCGATGGCCTGCTGCACGTCCATGGGACGGCGCGTCGGGCCGGCGGTGTAGATGCCGGTGCGCTGTGTTTCATAAGGGAAACAGATAAAGTGGGAATCGGCAAAACCGTTGGCCATGTGCGGCACATCCTTGCCCTGACGGTAGTCAAGGTTGAGAATGGAATCGGCATCGATGCGGATTTCGTTACCGGTTTCCTTGGCTTCGTTTTCATCTGCGGTCAGCTCTTCACGGGTGGAAGAACCGGCGTTTGGCACCATACCGGTAGCCAGTACAACCAGGTCAACTTCCACTTCGGTGTCTTCATCAAGAATCAGATCCTTGAACTTGACCGTCGGGTTCTGGCTGTGCACCACTTCGGAGGCAACGCCCTTGGTAAAGATAACGCCCTTCTTCTGGCCGCTGCGATAGAAGTTTTCACCACCGGCACCCGGGGTGCGCAGATCGGTGTACAGAACCACGGTATCGATATCCGGATTCTGGTCCTTGAAGTACATGGCCTGCTTGATGCTGGCGCTGCAGCAGTAGCCTGAGCAGTGCTCAAGGTGACCTTCTTTCTTGCTGCGCTGGCCGGCACACTGGATGAACATAACACTGCTCACTTCCTTGCCGTCGGACGGACGCTTGATCGGGCCGCCATTGGCTTCCTTGGCCAGAGCTTCAAGCTCAAGCTGGGTAACCACATCCTTGCTCTTGCCATAGGAGAATTCGGTCAGTACGCTGGCGTCGAACGGCTTGAAGCCTGAAGCCTGTACGATTGAACCGAACATCTGGGTTTCGGTGCTGCCGCTTTCGGTAGTAATGTCAGCCTCGAAACGACCGGGGGCACCGGCAGTCTTGGTCAGGGTGGCATTGAGGAAAACGGTAATATTGGGATCGGCTTCAACCGCGGCGATCATTTCATCGACACCGGTATCTTCCGGATCGGCATAAGGCGCTTTGGTCGGGATTTTCTTGAACAGCTGCGCGGTGGCGCCGCCCAGAGAACCGGATTTTTCAACGATGGTTGACTTGTAACCGGCCTTTGAAGCTTCCAGCGCCGCGGTCATACCGGAAACACCACCACCGGCAATCAGGATAGCCCTGGTCAGGCCCTGCTCACCACTGGGTTTCGGCGGATGCGCATACTTGGCTTCGGCGCAACCCATGCGGACATAGTCGTCGCCCATTTCCTGGGTGGTTTCACGGGCTTCATCGGTATCCGGACGAACCCAGATAACGCCTTCACGCAGGTTGGTGCGCACCAGGGCCACGTTTTCAAACTGGAAGGCCTCGGTCTTGGCGCGACGTGAACAGGCGGCAATCACCACGCGGTTAACGCCTTCGTTATCGATGTCGTCCTGGATCAGCTTGACGCCTTCTTCGGAACACAGGAAGTCATGTTGTTTACAGATAGCTGCCTTGCCGTCACGGGTGGCAGTCATTTCCAGCTGGCCTACGTCAAGGCGGTCGGCAATGCCACAGCCCTTACAGATATAGGCGCCAATTTTCATTTCGTCAGACATGTATTAACCCTCCGCCTGCGCTACGCGATTAACAACCTGGATGGCTCTTAACGCGGAAGCTGTTGCACTTTGTACTGCGCGGTTTACGTCCAGCGCATCGGCTGAACAACCGGCAGCAAAGACGCCACCGTTGGCTTCGTCGTTTTCGATAAAGCCTTCGTCGTTCAGTTTCAATTCAATCGGGAACTCGTCCTTGGCAACGCTTGGTTCCATACCCACGGCCAGAACCACCAGGTCATGCTCGTTTTCATAACGGTGGTAGCCTTCGGTGTTCACGCCCTTGAGAACGGGGTTGTTGTTCTCGTGGTTTTCAACGATGTTGGCAACCTTGGACTTGATAAAGGTGACATTCTCGTTGTCCTGTACCTTCTGGTAGAAGTCCTCGAAGCGGTCGATGGCGCGAATATCGATGTAGTAAATCGATACATTGGCTTCATCGCCATATTTCTCGGTGACATAGGTGCTCTGCTTCAGTGAAGCCATGCAGCAGATACGTGAGCAGTGACGCAGATAGTTGCGGTCACGCGAGCCGGCGCACTGAATAAAGGCAACGTTCTTGGCTTCCTTACCGTCGGAAGGACGCACCAGCTTGCCGCCGGTAGGGCCGAACGGATCCATCATGCGCTCGAACTCGACGCTGGTAATCACATTGTCGAAACGGTCATAACCGTAAGGCTGGATCTTGTTGGCATCGAATGGACGCCAGCCGGTAGCCCAGACAACGGCGCCGGCTTTCAGCTCGATGGTTTCTTCCTGCATGTCCAGGTCGATGGCATTGAACGGACAGGCTTCTTTTGCTTTTGTAGCTTCATCGGTACCGATCAGCGCAGGGTCAATCACGTAACGCTTGGGCATGGCCAGGTTATGCGGCAGATAAGCGCCCTTGCGCTTGCTCATATTGTAGTTGTGCTCGTCGTCGAACTCGCTTTCGACGACCTCGGCGCAGGCGCCACAGGCGGTGCAGTTGTCATTGACATAGCGCGGGCTGATTTTCACAGTTGCAGAATAATTGCCGGCTTCACCCGAAAGTTCGGTGACTTCCGCCATGGTCAGCACGGTAATATTGCGGTTGGCCGCCATACGACGCTGATTGATTTCCTGGCCACAGGTCGGGAAACACAATTTCGGGAAGTATTTATAAAGCTTGGTTACACGGCCACCGACAGAGGGTGTTTTTTCGATAACAATGACCTGTTTGCCGACTTCAGCAGCTTCTAATGCAGCAGTCATGCCGCTGATGCCACCGCCAACAACCAGTATTGTCTGATTGGTTGCAACTATGTCCGACATCTTATTCCTCCAAAGGATTTGTGTCAGTTTGAAAACCCCGGGCAAACCAGCAATAAAATCAAAAACTTACCAGTGGCTTGCTCGGATAAATAAATTTTATACAAACGCCTGCAAAATAGCCCGAGCGCTCGGAGTGCGTACTATACATCTTTCAGGCAAAATTCGCTAGATACAGGTCAAGAAACACGGCTTTGTTTGTTGTATGTTTATATAAATTTTTTTTATCAGGATTATTAAACGAATGAGCTTACCCGATAAGCCGCAAAGCACGCCCTGCCCCTGTGGCAGCAGCAAAAAGCTCGGCGACTGCTGCCTGCCTTTTCTGCAGCAAAAGGCTCTGCCGCCGACGGCTGAACAGCTGATGCGCTCACGCTATACCGCTTTCGTCCTCGCTGATGAAGGCTATCTGCGCTACAGCTGGTACCCGGACAGCTGCCCGAAGACCATCCACCTGCAGGCGGACACCCGCTGGCTGGGACTGAAAATCATCAGTACCACAGCTGGGCAGAGCGAAGATACAGAAGGCACCGTGGCGTTTGTCGCCCGCTATAAAAACGGCGGCAAAGCCACCCGGATTGAGGAGAACAGCCGGTTTGTGCGTTTTGAGGGACGCTGGGTTTATCTGGGCGCGCAGGACGCCTGAGTTGGTCGTTGGTCGTTGGTCGTTGGCAAAATCGCAAAAACCGACAGCGAAGCTGTCAAGCTTTTTCACTTCAAACTGCCGACTGCCAACTGCCCACTTATTTAAAAACTGTCACCCCAGCTATTACGCTTACGACGCCAGTTGATACGGGTAATAATCAGGCCGAGAATCAGACTGCCGATGGCAACGCCGCCACCGATAAGAAACCACTCCTGGGCCTGGCTGCTGCGCAGGCGCTGGTTCTCATCTTCCAGTGCAGACTCGTGCTTGCGAACCTTGCTCAGCTCTTTTTTCAGCTGCTTGTTCTTTTTCGCCAGGGACAGTGGATTGGCCGCGGTGATTTTCAGGTCCTCCATGGCATTGCTCAGATTGGTGCGTTCGTTCTGCAGCGTCTTGTTTTCCTTTTTCAGCTGGCGCACTTCAGCATTGAGTTCCTTGACCGTGGACTTCAGGCTGGCAATTTCTTCGCGGTATTTTTCCAGTTTTTTGTTGGCACTGGCCAGGCGGGCACGACCACTGGGAATATCCTGCAGATCACTGGAAAGTACCCAGCCGCTCTTGCCGCTATTAAGTTCGACATGAGTGAACTTTCCGTCCTCGGATGTTTCCAGTACGGTAACCGGCGTACCACTGATAAGGAACTTGATAATACGATGCTGGTTGGAAGCGCCGGAACGCATGGGGATTTTCAGTTCGTCACTGACATAGCGTGTAGCGGCCTGTGCGGGAAGACTGGCGCCAAGAAGCAACAACACCAGGAATACGGCCCGAAAAAAAGTCTTGTTTCTGATCACTTTATTGAATCCTTTAAAATCTCAATTATTGAAAATACACCGGCTGCTTCGCCGGTATTATGACGAAAGTGCGGGACTTCGTCACGGCTTGTGGCAGAATTCTTTTGGCTCATTTAGTGGCACAGCATTGCGCGCTGCTACCTGAAAGAAACATTTTGCCGCAAACAACGCAAAATGCGCAAAGTAAAATCAGGACAAGTTTCGCGTTTATTTGCGTCCTTTGCGGCTTAAAACAGTTTTTACGAATTTCGATAGGCAAACACACCTTCTTTTTCAGCCGAGTCCTTCTCTTCCAGCCAGGCCAGCTTTTTGTGCAGATTGACCACCTCACCGACAATAATCAATGTCGGCGGCTTGATATCCTTGCTGGCGATGACATCCAGCAAGGTATCGAGTGTTGCGGTATAGACCCGCTGCTGCGGCGTGGTGCCCTGCTCGACCAGCGCCACCGGCGTGCTTGCCGGCAGGCCGTGGGCGATCATTTCCTTGCACAGGGTGGGCGCGCCGTGCAGGCCCATATAGAACACCACGGTCTGGTTGGGATGCGCCAGCGCTTTCCAGTTAAGATCCACCGAGCCGTCTTTTAAATGTCCGGTCACAAACACGCAGGATTGCGCATAGTCACGATGCGTCAGAGGAATACCGGCATAGGCCGAGCAGCCATTGGCGGCGGTAATGCCCGGCACTACCTGGAAAGCAATGCCTTCGGCGGCCAGCTCCTCGATTTCCTCGCCACCGCGACCGAAAATAAACGGGTCGCCGCCTTTCAGGCGCAGCACGCGTTTGCCCTCTTTGGCCAGGCGCACCAGCAGCTGGTTGATGTTTTCCTGCTGCATGGTGTGCTTGTCGCGCTCCTTGCCGACATAGACGATTTCGGCATCACGCCTTACCAGCTCCATAATAGCCGGCGACACCAGGCGGTCGTAGACCACGACATCGGCCTGCTGCATCAGACGCAGGGCGCGAAAGGTCAGCAGGTCCGGGTCGCCGGGACCGGCGCCGACCAGGTAAACCTCGCCGGGCATTTCAGGATTTGCGGACTGCTCGTCGATGGCTTTGCCCAGCAGCTTCTCGGCCTCGTCTTCATGCCCGGAAAAGACACGTTCGGCCACCGGGCCTTCGAGAATTTTCTCCCAGAAACCACGGCGCGCCTCGACATCGGGAAAGGCCGCCTTGACCCTGTCGCGGAAACCTTCCACCAGTTTCGCCAGGCGTCCGTATGCCGCAGGAATACTGCCTTCCAGTCTGGTGCGAATCAGCCTTGCCAGCACCGGTGATGAGCCACCGGTAGACACGGCGATCACCACCGGTGAGCGGTCGATAATCGACGGCATAATAAAGCTGCACAGGTCGGGGTTATCCACCACGTTGACCGGCAGGCGCTGTGCGTGCGCCAGCTCGGAGACCTGCTCGTTGACGGCGCGCTGGTTGGTGGCGGCAATGACCAGCACACATTCGGCCAGGTCGGCCTCTTCAAATTCACGTGCCTGGTGACGGATCAGGCCATCATTTTTCAGTTTTTCCAGCTCGTCGCACAGCTGTGGCGCCACCACCGTGACATCGCCCTGCGCCTTGCGTAGCAGCGCAACCTTGCGTGCGGCTATGGAGCCGCCACCCACGACCAGGCAGGGACGGTTTTTGATTTGTATAAATATGGGCAAATAATCCATAACAGCGGTATCTGGCAGTGTGAAGGAGAGAGAAAAACTCAGGGGTTTAGCAATTCATCGAGCTTTCCGCTCTGGTTCAGCGCGGAAAGATCATCGAAACCACCGACGTGGTAATCACCGATAAATATCTGGGGAATGGTACGACGACCGGTGATTTCCATCATGTGCTCGAACATCTCGGGATCTTCATCGACCTTGATGGTTTCATACTCGGCGTTCTTGCTTTGCAGCAGACGTTCGGCAGCCGTACAGTAGCCGCAAAAACGGCCGCTATAGATAACAATCTTGGGCTGGGCCATCTTACAAGCCCTCAATGACGTTTTTCAGCATGCCCTGTACCTGGGATGCCACGGCACCAAGGTCATCGTTTTTAACCGCCATCATGGAAGCAACGGGATCAACCGCAGCAACTTCAACCTTGCCGTCACCGGTTTCCCTGACAATAACATTGCACGGCAGCATGGTACCGATCTTGTCTTCGGCCTGCAGGGCCTGGTAGGCAAACTTCGGATTACAGGCGCCGAGAATGGTATAACGCGGCATATCCACGTCGATTTTCTTTTTCATGGTGGCGCTGACATCAATCGTGGTCAAAACACCGAAACCGGCGTCCGCCAGGGCGGCCGTCACGCGTTCAATCGCGTCGTCAAAACTGTCATCAACAATCGTGGAAAAATAGTAACTCATGGCCTCTCCTTCTGGAAATAATGGGCAATAACCGTTGATTATACCCTGTTGCGGCGCACACAAGAAACCTGCCTTTGGGGGATAGAATTATGCCACAGGGCAAACAGGGATAAACGGCTACCCCTGTATTGCACCAAGGATTCGACAATACACCGATAGAACGCGCCGTCTTCGTGCAATATAACGCTTAGCTGTCCAGCGGTGGCGGTGCTACGCGCAACACTTCTTCCACCGTGGTCTCACCCTTGGCCACCTTGTTGGCGCCACTCAGGCGAAGCGGCTGCAGGCCGTCCTTGATGGCCTGGCGGCGCAATTCATTCAGGTCGCACTGCTCGGTAATCATATTGCGGGTATCGTTGGAAAAACGGAACATTTCATAGATGCCCTTGCGACCCTGATAGCCGGTGTCACGGCACTCCAGACAACCTACGGGTTTATAGACGAACTCGGGTTTTTTCGCCTTCCAGGGCCTGACCAGCTCGTTCCAGGCGGCATCGGATATCTCGGTTTTCTCCTTGCAGTGCGGGCACAGGGTGCGTACCAGGCGCTGCGCCATAATCCCCAGCACGGATGACTGTATCAAATACGGCGGCACACCGATATCCAGCATGCGCGTCACCGCCGAGGGCGCATCATTGGTGTGCAGGGTGGACAGCACCAGATGACCGGTCAGCGCCGCCTGAATGGCGATATCGGCGGTTTCCCGGTCGCGAATCTCGCCGATCATGATAATGTCGGGGTCCTGGCGCAGCAGGGTACGCACGCCGCTGGCAAAGTCCAGATCGATATTCTTCTGCACCTGCATCTGGTTAAAGGCCGGCTCGATCAGCTCGATCGGGTCTTCGATGCTGCAGACATTGACGTCCGGTTTGGCCAGCAGCTTGAGGGTGGAATACAGGGTGGTGGTCTTGCCGGAACCGGTCGGACCGGTCACCAGGATAATGCCGTGCGGCTGTTCGATCATGGACTGCCAGATTTCATTATCCTTTTTGCTGAAACCCAGCTGACGGAAGTTTTTCACCAGCACTTCCGGGTCGAAAATGCGCATCACCAGTTTTTCACCAAAAGCGGTGGGCATGGTGGAAAGACGCAGCTCGACCTCCCTGCCGTCCTCGGTGCGGGTTTTCAGACGACCGTCCTGGGGCCGGCGTTTTTCTGCCACGTCCATGCG